>WRBG01000041.1 GCA_009784635.1 Bacteroidales bacterium
CCTCAAAAAATTGGATATTACCACCGGTGTATACAGGCTTTAATTGATATTTTTCAATCTGATGCTGTTCAATAAGTCGCTCTGCTTGCAAACAATCTTCATTGGATGATACATCAAAAACATATTCAACCGGTAAGGTTTGATTTATGAGTATTTGCCTCGCATGGTTCCATTGCTTCACGTCCACAGGAAAACGAACCGATATTCTGTACGAAAAATTAACCCCAAACGTCGGCTCTAGCGATGTAATGTCGATATAGGAGCATAAAATTCTTTTTGGAGAAGGATGTTGGTTTAAAAAAGAAAGTAATCCACTGTAATCTTCAATATCCCAAATAGTTCCCATGATGTTAAAAGTGGGAAATCCCGGTATGCACAGTAGGAAGGGTATCAGCTTTGTTACATTAACGGTAACGTCTATATAGATACTGACTTCGAATAAATTTTCCAATACATTTTTGTATATGGAAGAGTTAAGTCTTTTGTATGCCTCATGTTTGTCTCCAAAGTTAAAAAAAGGTAACCATTGGACAGGTTTGCCTTTTGACAAGGCAACATCAATCACATCGCCCATATACCTTTTACGGAGTTCCTTGATAAAACCGTTGACGTCTTCCTGTTCATACCGCTCGCTGCTTAATAAAACAACACCGCAATTTTTTTCTTGAAGCATCTCCCGCAACAGCTCAATGACTTCTATCTTATCCGACTCTAAAGTAACTCCGTCAAGGGTATTGTACAATAAGACGCATGAATTGCTCAGTCCCACATATACGTATGGTTCTATGGTGAACCAATAGTCGCTGGTTTTCTTCTTGGATGTCATTCTGTTATTCCATTTTCTAAAATCTGAGAAAAGTCAATCCGATTATTTTCGGCGAAAGAAAAAATACGGCAGAGTTTTTTTTGAAAAGCCTTTTGATCATAGAAGCCGGAACAAACAAAACCGTCCGTATCCAATGTGTCTAAATTGGCTATACTAAACATACATATACTACAAAACTTGTAAGCATGACAGTATTGGCAAACTTTTTTTAAATGATCATAATACATATTGTATTGTCGTGTAATCTGTGGAATATCAATCATTACGCTGTTTTTTACCTCTCCCATGAAATACTTATAATTAATGGTTTCGCACGGCAACAACTTATTCTTAGTAGTTAAAAACATATTTCTTGAAAATGGCAAACAAGTGCTTGTCGGAAAATATTTTTCAACGGTAGTGAACAAAGCAGTTATGTTTGCCACATAAAAATTGATAGAAAAATGCTCTATGAACGCAAGTAATTCATTGTATAATGAATTATTATAGATTTTTGGCAACAAAATTAGTTCTCCATTTTGGTATTCGTCTCTGCTTTTTCTCTTACTCTGAAACATACGTTCAAGAATATCTTTTTTATCCGGCGTTACATCATCCAAGGCTAATTCGGATATCACCGGAATCTTACGGTACCGAGCATAAATAAATTCATATATCTCTTTTACCGAATTTCTGTCATGTAAAACAGCGTTGAAATTCACGTGAGAGTCAAAATATTCCAAATAATCCCTTTGCAATTGGTCAACATTTTCAATTACCTTCTGAAAAGAATTTTCCTTGCTTTGGCTAAATACTCGGTAGCTATGATTGTTTTCGTTTCCGTCCAAACTAATAAATAACTTAAATTTGTTCGCAACCAAAAAATCAATGTATTTGTGTAGTAAGGTGGCGTTTGTCGTCATGGTAAACTCAATATTCATCTCTTTTTCAGCAGTTAATTGATTTACAACAGTTACAATCTGTTTGATAAAACCCATATTCAAAAGCGGTTCGCCGCCATAAAAGCCTATAAGCAGCTTGTTGTTATTATTTTTACGTTTTAGGTTAAAGGTATATTTAAGCAATTTTTTTGCAGACCGGATGCTTATATTCTTGTTATTCCTTGCATCATATCCCTCATAGAATTCCCCATATCCGCAATACGTGCAATTTAGATTGCACGAATCTGTAACTTCAAAGAGAATTTTTGGGACTTGAATAATCCCTTCTTTTACCATTGAGTCGGTTACCGTCCCAAAATGAACAGGTTTGGGCTTTGCAAAAAAACCGTGTTTCCTCAAATATTCATACTTTTTCGAATAATAGGGGTCAGCATCTGTTAACTTTTCATGTACCTTTCTAAGATCTGGATGCACCAATATGGATAACCTGCTTTGGTCATCGTATATATAGGAATTGTTGTATTCTGATGTGTGAATGAGTGATTCCACCATGATTGGTTGGCTAATTAATATACTGACAGTCATCAACGACTGTCAGTATATTAGCAAATTGGTAAACGATTCTGAATTGTTCTGACTGGAGCAGTATAAACTTTTATACTCTCAATCATCCGCCTCGTCATAACCGGGAACCCCTTGCCTGTCTTCTCTTATGACTCGTTGAAGCGGAGATAGTGAAGCGCATCCACATGAATTAGAGCCTCCTCTTAGCTGATTCATTGCCCGTTGCTCTAATTCTGCCTTGCAGAATTGATTCAGTTTAATTTGATTTTTTTTCATTTTCGTTTGATTTTAAATTTGACATTTACTGCATACATGACCGTTTCAAGTGAAAAAAGTTGACAAGGGAATGGAAAAAAATGCGCTTTTTATTCCATATTTTTGATAAACTCTTGTAACTTGTTCTTAGCTCGGCTGATTTGTGTGCGTACGGTACCGATGGAAATATCCATTTTTTCGGCAACTTCGTGATACTTAAACCCTTTAATCCGAACCAGCACAAATATTTCTCTGCATTGTGCAGGCAAGGCGTTTATCGCATTATCTATTTTTCGGGCTAAATCATTCAATATTATCATGGATAGAGGATTGTTGCCTTCATGATTCCCCATGGTATGTGTCTTTTGGATATGCTCGCTATATCTACGCGAAACATTCTTGTGCTGTAAGCATTTCAAACAATTATTGTGAACACCTTGATACAAATATGACTTCAAAGATTTTATGATATGCTTGTTTTCACGGTCTATCCACAGTGTCGTAAAAAAATCGCTGACAATACACTCTGCTTCTTCTTTTTGCTTTACGATCCTTTCTGCATAGCGACATAAGGCAGAGTAATAGGCTTTGTGCATCCATTCAAAATCGATGTCCTTTAAAGCTATGTTGGCAGGATCGGGCATATTGGTATTTGTCTTTCTTCAATATCAGACAATAAAAAAGCGGACTTACATCCGCTTCTGAAGGTCTTCGACTACCCGTTAACAATAGATACAAGCCCGCTTTAAGGCGAGTGCTGTATTTATTCCATTGTCAACTTGTGAAAGTGTCGAAGTTTCAGAAGTAAGAATAAAAAACGTTACATGCTTTTTATGTGTCTTATTAGATGTTTGTTAATTCATATCCTTTTTGTCATATATGGTAAATGGTTTCTAATTTCTCCGCAAATATACAAAATTATGCCTAACTCTGCCCAACCATGGGCGTAACTGTGATTCAAGTTACTTCAACCTCAGTTCCACCAATACCGGATTGTCGTCTTCCTTTATGGAGGCGGCGACTTGCGGATTGAGCACATTTTTCATGAGCGGCAATTGCCCTTTTAGGGTATAAGGAGGAACAAGTATCAAGAGCCTATTATCTTCCGTGATTCCGGAGAGACTATACCCGCGTGCGCCGGGCTCCCATGTTTCCATTCTGCTCCAAAACCACTCCTTTTCCCGCTTGTGTTTGATGCCCCATACCAAGCCTTCAAATGTTTCTTGCATGACGACCAATTGAATTACATAATAATCGCTGCTTTCCATGAAATTGTATACAGCGACAATCCCATTTTGATGGAATAATCCTTCTAATGCCCTATAACTTGGACTGTTGTAGAAGTCTGGAGGAATGGCATATTTCCCGGGATGGGTCAAAAAGGCAAGACTGACCGTGTCCTGCTCTGCCTTATAAATGGCATGGTCGTGTATTGAGCTATAATAAAGCTTGCCGTTGGTTTGAAAGAAGGGATGACTAAGAGCGTCTAAATCGACGGTGAAAGTTTTGTCGCTTCTGAGCATGGATTTTGCTTCCTCTCCATGTTCCGACAGGCGAATCAAGCGGGCAGAATCAGTCTGTGCCGGCATCAATGCCAAAAAATCCGAGCCATGCAAATGTGCCATAAAGGCGGGTCCCCCTCCTCCAAAGCGAGTGCTGGGTGTATTTAAATGGATTTCACGCACAAAGTTGCCGGCAAAATCGTACAACAGAATATTTTTATCGAAAAACCCACGAAGGCCAATCATATTGTCTCCACAGAAGAACCAGTCGCTTATTGTGAAAGAAATTTCTCCGGGCCCTCGACCCCTTCTCCCGATTTGATTGAGGAATTTTCCTTGGGTATTAAAACGGTCAATTCTTTCGAGATGAGTATATTGTCCGTGTAAGATGAATAGGTTATCGCCTGCAAACCGCAGCATCGGTTCATTGCCGATTAGACAATTATCGTCTGTTTGCAGGGGAGTAAGCGAAATACTTTCTACCCGGTCATACTGATATAGAGGGGTTTCGCTGGAGTAATCGAATACAATGGTCTCTACTTCCTGCGTTGTTTTAGGGCTGCAAGCTATCATCCATAGCGACAGCGCTGCAAATAGGGTGATGATTTTAGTGTTCATATAGCAATGTCAATAAAGGCACAAATATACAAAATTATGCCTAACTTTGCCCAACCATGGGCGTAACTATTTACAGGGCTTCTGCAGGCTCGGGCAAGACCTATGCCCTAACAAGGGCTTTTGTGCGGCGATTGCTGGAGCAGGGCCATCCTTCGGCGTATTTGCATCAATTGGCCCTAACATTTACGCGCAAGGCTACGGAGGAGATGAAGGTACGTATCCTTGGCCTCTTGAACGATTTAAGTTTGCCGTCTGACGACAAGCGGGGACTAAAGGTTAGGGGGGATTTTTGTCGGGAATGGAAGGGCAAGGGAATGGGGGAGGAGGAGTTAAGAAAGCGGGCGGAGGCTTTGCGCAGCGCCATACTCCACGACTACGGCCGGTTCTCGGTATATACCATTGACGCCTTTTTCCAGCGGGTGGTGCGCTCCTTTATTTGGGAAGCGGGGCTTCCTCCGGCCTATACGGTGGAATTAGACAGCCGAAGATTATTGCAAGAGGCTGTTGATGAGGTGGTAGACGAGGTGTCCACCCACGGGCAAAACCGAAAATGGATTGGAGAAATGTTGTCGGAACGGATTCGGGAGGGCAAGCGTTGGGACGTACAGGAAGCCTTTAACGAGGTAGGCAGACAGGTTTTTGACGAGCGATTCCGCAGTTTGGACGGGACATTGACAGACAAACTTTGCGATAAAGAATTTCTGTATGCCTATATGCAGGAACTGAAGGACTGGGACGTCCGTTTTTGCCGGCAGATGGAGGCTTATGCCGGAGAGGTCTTGCAGTTTTTGGATTCTCAAGGCTTGTGTACCACGGACTTTAAAGGAAAATCCCGCTCCTTCATGCGCTATTTCAACAAAATTAAAGAGGGCGACCTTATCCCCCCCGATTCTTTAAGAAAAGCCTTGGGCGATGATGCGGCATGGGCCGGCAAAAACGACCCGCAGGCAGGACGGATAGCATCGGTATTAAGTCCTCTGAGTCGTTTGATACAGACCTGTATAGATTATTACGATGCCCAAGCTCCCACTTGGTTTGCCCTTACATCTACCCTTGCACTGTTGCCGCAAATGGGACTGTCCGCCGATATTTTGCGCCACATAAACAGCCTGTTGACAGACGATAATGCCATACACCTAAGCCAAACCCTCCTGCTTTTGAGCAAGCTTTGCTCCCAAAGCGACACCCCCTTTATTTGGGAGCGCATGGGTTGCCGTTATTCCGATTTTTTGTTGGACGAGTTCCAAGACACTTCGGTTTTGCAATGGAAAACCTTGCAGCCGCTTGTACATAACGGATTGTCTCAAGGAGGATGGTCATGGGTGGTGGGCGATACCAAACAGGCGATTTACCGCTGGCGCAACAGCGACTGGCGTATTTTGGGAGGAGGCTTGCGGGACGACCTGCATCCTCATCCATGCGAAGAAGAACTGCTGGCTGTCAACTGGAGAAGCCGAGAGGTCTTGGTGGACACGCTGGGGAATCTTTTTGAACAACTTATCCAAACGGTACACCGGCAGTTTGTAGAAACGTCCGTGGTTTTTCCCCAAGATACAGCGCGTATTCAAGCCATTTCCCAAGAATTGTTAAAGGTTTATGCCGATGTAAAACAAGAAATCGCTCCGACCAAAAAAGACAGCGGAGGCTATGTGTCTGTGTGTCGGGTGGCGCCCACAGAGCAACAATCGGCCAAAGACCGGGTATTGGAACGCCTGCCTCATTTGATTATGGAGTTGCAGGACAGAGGTTTTTCGGCTTCGGACATCGCGGTTTTGGTAAGGAAAAACGGTCAGGGGCAAGAAGTTACTTCCTGCCTAATGGCTTTTAAAGAAAAGCCGGAGGCTAAGGGCTACTGTTTTGATGTGGTATCGCCCGACAGCTTATTTCTAAACCAATCTCCTGAAGTGCAATTGATAGTGGCGATTTTCAAACGGTTTGTACATCCCCGTGACGCCTTGAACAACCGCTTGATTGAGCAACTCTGCATCCGCTTAGATAGCCCTTGCCCCCTTGATTTGTGTACGGGGCCATTGAAGCATTACGCCCTCCCCGAGGCTTTTGAAGAGCTGATTAGGATATTGGGCTGGACCCAACGGACTTCTTGTTTTCCTTTTATCCAAGAGTTGCACAGCCAAATATTGGGTTTTGCCAAAAACCAGTCGGGCGACCTTTTTTCTTTTGTCCGCTGGTGGGAGCAAAACGCAGACAAGCTAACCCTTAGCATAGAGCGCGGCGCAGCAGCCATACAGGTTTTGACCATCCATAAATCCAAGGGATTACAGTATCCGGTAGTCATTATTCCCTTTTGCGATTGGGGATTGGATTATAGCCATACACAGGCTCCGCTGCTGTGGGTACAGCCCCAACAGCCGCCCTTAAACCGCCTGCCTTTTGTGCCTCAGCGTTACGGCTCCCGAATGGCCCAAAGCCTGTTTGCCCAAGATTATTTTTACGAAAAGATGCAATACCGGCTCGACCAGTTGAATGTGTTTTATGTGGCGGCTACCAGAGCCGAAGACGAACTGCATCTGTTTTTGCCTCAATCCGGTTTGACTTCTCATAATTTGGCGCGCATACTTGAGGAGCAGTTGTTTGAAGAAAACGCCGATGCGGATTGTCACAGGTACGGGGCGCCGGTGCAACCGGCGCCCTCCGGCGCGGCGGACAGGGAGGCAGGCCATGTCTTGGCTTGCTACGCCTCCTCCGCGCCAACCCTCCGGCTCCATACCCGTCTTGCCGACGAATCCCCCGAAGCGGAAATTACTTCTCCCCGCAAGCGCGGCATCATCCTCCACCGCTTGCTTTCGCGCATCCGTACCCATGACGACATAGACGCGGCAGTCCGGGCATTGGTAGAGGAAGGAATGGTAGCGCCGGATTCCATGGAGCAAACCGAGTACATGCGCATCCTCCGCAAAGCATTGGCCCAGACAGAGGCATCTGATTGGTTTGACGGAAGTTGGACAGTACGCAACGAGGCTTCCATTCTGCTGCCCGCCGCCGCCGGCCGCAGCGTCCGCCCCGACCGCGTCATGGAAAAAGACGGCCGCATCCTCATCATTGACTACAAATTCGGACAAGCCAATCCGGCCCACCAACGACAGATGGACCAATACGTACACACCCTACAACAAATGGGTTATACTCAAGTAGAAGGCCATGTGTGGTATATCCCCGTGGCCTAATCTTGCCGCTATTGTCAAATTTCCCTTATCTTCGTCGGCAGAAATCTAACCTAAACATCCGTTTTATGTCTGTTATTGCCCTTGATATTGGAGGAACTAAGATTGCCGGAGCCTTTTTTGAACCGGACGGAAGCATGTCCCGTTATTGTAAACGCCTGTTGGAACATCGTTCCGGAGACCGGGTCGGAGACTTGGCCGTAGAAGTAATTCGCGAAGTCTTGTCGGCCCTCCCTGCCGGAGTGGAAGCGGAGGGAATCGGCGTCTGTATTCCGGGTATTGTGTACTCTAAAACCGAGCGGGTTTGGGCCCCCAATATCCCCGGCTGGGACAATTACCCGCTTGCCGACCACATCCGGAAGGGACTGCCGGAGCTGTCCGCGCCTATCCATATAGAAAGCGACCGCAGTTGCCATATATTGGGAGAGGTGTGGAAAGGCGCCGCCCGAGGCTGCGACAACGCCGTTTTTATGGCTGTGGGCACCGGGATCGGCGTGGGAATCTTGATAGACGGCAAACTGCTGCACGGACAGAGCGACATTATTGGCGCCGCAGGCTGGATGGCCCTGCATCCCCCTTATCTCTCTGATTACGATGCTTGCGGTTGTTTTGAATCCTACGCTTCGGGCCATGGGCTGGGGGTGCAGGCCCGCAAAATATTGCAGGAAGATGCTGCCTACAACGGCCCCATGAGGCACAAAAAGATAGAAGAAATATCGGCCTACGACGTATTTGAGCATTACCCATCCGGAGACTCCGTTGCGGTAGCGGTACTGGGCAGGGCCATTGAATTTTGGGGCATGGCCTCGGCCAATTTGGTCAGCCTGTTGAATCCCCAAAAAGTGATTTGGGGAGGAGGCATTTTTGGCCCCGCCCTGCCATTCATTGACGATATCTATCGCGAAGCCCTACGCTGGGCGCAGCCCATCAGTATCCGCCAAACCCAATTTGTAGCCTCTCAAGTAGAGGAGGCCGGATTGTTGGGCGCGGCCTATTTAGTCATCAGAAATAAATCATAATCATTTTACATCATGTATAAGAAACTTGCCGTTTTTATTGCCGCCTGTATGGGCATGTCGTTTTTTGGCATCACCATGACCTCTTTAGGCTCCATTTTACCCCGTGTTTCCGAAACCTTTGGACTAAACCAGTTAGAAATATCGGAACTCATTGTGTTTTTGCCCATCGGTATCCTGTTTGGCTCGCTGTTGTTTGGCCCCATTGTGGACAGATGGGGGTATAAATATTTATTGATTATCAGCTCATTGTTTGTGGGTCTGGGATTAGTGGGCATGGCCTTGGTACACAATCTGGCATGGATGCGCTTTGCTATTTTTTCCATTGGTTTGGGTGGAGGCGTTCTAAACGGATTGACCAACGCTTTGGTCTCCGACATTACGGACGACAAGGACCGCGGCGCAAAGCTCAGTTTGCTGGGCGCATTCTATGGGATTGGCGCATTGGGGATTCCGGTACTGTTAGCCTTTTTATCCAAGCTATACGACTACCAAACAATCCTGCAATACATAGGCTTTTTTATCCTGCTGTGCGTGGTCTATTTCTTTGTAATCGGTTTTCCAAAGGCCAAACAGGCCCAAGGCTTTCCCTTAATGGCAGGCGTTAAGTTGCTCAAACAACCTTTATTGTTGATTTTAAGTTTTGTACTCTTTTTTCAAGCAGCGGTAGAAGGATTGGGCAACAATTGGACCACCACCTATTTGGGCAGCGTGGCCAACCTAAGTAAAGAACAGGCCCTCTTTGCCTTTACCTTCCTCATGATTGGTCTGACGGCGGCGCGCTTGCTGTTGTCCGTACTTTTTCGCAAGATTGGAGAGCGCCGCCTCCTTTTTGGAAGCATACTGATTGCCTTGACCGGATGCGCTTTCCTGCTCTTTGTGCCCACCTATTTGGGGGCCTCCGTAGCCATGACCCTCATCGGATTTGGCTTGGCCGCTACGTTTCCGGTGGTTTTTGGTATTTTGGGAAGCGCGTACGCCTCCCTCTCCGGCACCGTATTCAGCATTGCATTGGTCATCGCCCTGCTGGGGAATACTTCTGTGAATTATCTGATGGGCGTAGTGGCCCAGCGGTGGAGCATTGGACTCTATCCCGTACTCATGATTGTGTCGTTGTGCGCCATGATATTCCTTTTTGCCTTATCTTTGCGTCCCAAGAAAAAATAAATAAAACACTATAAATAATTAAAATAAATCATGTTAGCATTAGAATGGATTAAGAACGCCAGAGGCGTAATGGACAAAATCGAAGCCACCCAATTGGAAAATATTAAGAAAGCCGCCACCTTGATGGCCGACTCTATTGAGGCCGGTCGCTGGGTACACACATTTGGTTGCGGCCACGCCACCATACCCGTAGAGGAGATGTATCCCCGAATCGGAGGCTTTGTAGGCTTTCACCCCATGGTCGAACTGCCCCTTACTTTCTTTACCCGCATTACGGGAGAGATGGGGGTGCATCAGTTTCTCTTTCTGGAGCGTGCCGAAGGCTATGGCGTAGAGATTATGAAAGGTTATGATTTTGACGCCCGCGACACCGTATGGTTGTTCTCGCATACCGGCATCAACAACGTCAATATTGACGTGGCGCTCGAGGCCAAAAAGAAGGGAATGAAAGTAATTGTGTACGGCTCAGCCGCCGAATCGGCAGACAAGCAAACCCGCCACTCCTGTGGCAAAACCCTGTTTCAGTTGGGCGATATAGTGGTGGACTCCTGCGTTCCCTTGGTAGACGCATCGGTGCCTCTAAAAAATCACTTTGACAAAGTAGGCCCCGTTTCGACCTTGGGCTTTGTTACTTTGGTGTGGATGACCGTTACCACCGTAGCCGAGATTTTGGCCGACCGCGGCGTACACCTCTTTATTCATCCTTCGCACAATGTCCCGGGAGACTCTACCGCCCGCGAGCGTTTAGACGCTGCCTTGGCCGAATACAAGCGCAGGGTAAAGGTGTTGTAGCAAAGAATTACTCTTCAGACTATTGAGGGTCGTGGATAAGGCGCACGCAGCGCACAGAAGCGCCAAAGGCGTCCTTATGGGTAGCATGATAGGGGAACCGGTCAAAATCGTAATAGATATAGCGGTAGTAGCCATTATCTGCGTCTGATTGAGAGGAGCTTAGCCAAAATCCGTAACTGCCGTAGAGGCCGTAATTGTTGCCGTAGTTGGTACTGTTGCCTCCGGGTAAGCCGTTCCAGCCGGCTTGGTTGTTCTTGGTGTTGCGGGGGCTGTAGGGCCAAATGTGGGTATCGTTTAGTTTGGCGTAGGCGCAGAGCGGAGCGGCAATATGATTCCAATCGTCAAAAAAGGATAGGGGAGCGCCTCCGTTGATTACGGTGGCCAAAGAGGCCCAGTCTTCATTGGTGGGAACGCTCCAGCCCGGAGGACAAACACCTTGAGGCCCCTGTCCCAAACCGCTTGCCGCCGTACCTCCCGTGGCTTGGTTCCAAGAATAGAGCCTGCCAAAAGGAGTGCTTAGGGCTTCTGCTTTGGCATAGGGATAACCCGCTCCGGCCCAGTTGAGGTTTTGCACAAACCATTCTAATGGCCCGTAGGTTCGGGTGTGGTACAACTGTTGGTCTCTGGAATCGGTAACGGTATCCGTCCCCTCTGTGATGCCGGAAAGGCAGTTCCAAAAAAGGCTGTCTATCACAACAACTATTTGGGTGGCGATGATATCGTAGTATTCCTCGCAGGAAACGGTGATGGTAACGGTATAGTTGCCGGTTACGGGTGGACTAACACAGGCAAAGGTTTGAGTTCTACACGTATCCGGCGTAAACCCCGGCGCAATCCATGTGTACCCAAGTCCTTCTTGGGGCTGGCTAATACCCCAAGCCGTAAAGGTGTAGTTTTTATTCATATACAAATACCCGGGAACATCTTGATTAAGGACTCCGGTCATGTATTTTTTGTATTCGGGATCAGGCTCCTTTTTCTTACATGCGCTCAACAGCAGTACAATGAGGCCTATGTACAGAGCGGCAATAATACGGTATTTAGTCATCGGTTCACAGTGAAATAAAGTACAAAGATGCAAATAATTTTAAGGCTTGGCAAAAATGAAAAATAAAATCGTACATTTGAATGTTATTTAAACAACTATGTACCGCTTTATCTTTATCATTGCCTTGATTTTATCCTTATGTTCATGCAATTTTCGTGCCAAGTATACACACTTGGACGGATTGGCCTTGGGAACCACTTACCATATTGTTTACCAACCGCCGACTTCCAAGCAGGGGGCGACCGCCGACATTGCGGCCATCGTGGAGCAGGCTTTTAGGGATGTTGATTTTTCTCTGTCCATATATAATAAGGAGTCCGTCATCTCCAAAGTAAACCGGAACGAGCCGGCGGAGTTGGACTCGCTGTTTATCGAGGTATTTAATCGAGGTAAAGAAATATATACCCTTACCGGAGGAGCTTTTGACATGGCCGCCGCCCCTTACTTTGACCTTTGGGGATTTGGCCTTAGGCGCAGGGAGCAGGTAAGCGAAGCCAAACTCGACTCTGTGAGGGAATTTGCCGGCATGGATAAAATCTCCGTGATAGAAGGGAAAATAGTGAAAACCGACCCGCGGGTCTCTTTGAGCGCCAATGCCATTGCAAAAGGCTATTGCGCCGATGTGATTGCCTATCGTCTGATGGCCGCCGGAGTGGTCAATCTGCTGGTGGAGGTGGGAGGAGAGATTCATTGTAAGGGGGTTAACCCAAGAGGGCAGCCATGGAACATTGGTATTGACCGTCCTGTGTACGGGAACTTCTTCCCCGGTATGGATATGCAGGCCACTCTTTTATTGAGCGGAAGGAGCATCGCCACATC
>WRBG01000042.1 GCA_009784635.1 Bacteroidales bacterium
ATCCAAGGTAAATACTTTGTTACAAATAGATTAGAAGTTAACGGAATGTTCAGTATGGACATTGGGGTGCAACCAAAGCACCACTACATAGAAGGCATTCCGGAGGTTCAACTTTCCGGTCATCAGTATGTTATGGGCCGGTTGACCAACGACTGGTTGGCAACCGTAGGCTCAAACTACTACCTAAACAATTGTAACGGACGTATTTTCCCCTATATTGGTGCGTTGGGCGGTTTCCAACATGCACGGATTCAAACCATCTTCCCCTATACAGGCGAAATGCAAGGTGATGATTGGGCTGAAGAGTACTATGCGCATGCGCGCGCCGGCGAAGTGTTTGGCATTACAGGAGCAATAACCGCGGGAATAGAATACAACCTGTTGCCCGGGTTAAATTTTGCATTTGAAGTTCGTCCCTTTAACTACATGTACACCGTGGCACGGATGTACACAGAGGGCCTAAACTGGAATGCAAATCTGCATACCTTTAAATTCTTTGCGTTACCGCAATTAAAGATAGGTATCCGCTTCTAGGAAAAATTAAAACAAAAAAGAAACCGTCCCAAAGTCTACTTTGGGACGATTTCTTTTTTATCTTTGCAGCGTCAATAAACCTGTTCATATGAAAGCAAAAAGACTAATAATGATTGCAGCTTTGCTGGTCGGCCTGTTGTTTGCGGCCTGCAAGCAGCAAAAACCTATGGTGCCGCCGCTGGCGATAGATTTGCCCGCCTCCTATAAAACGGATTCGGTAGCGTATCATTTCATTATAAATCAGATAGATAATTGGAATGACTTTGGGAAAAGGATAGAATCCATGTACCTAAAAGGAGAAAAATTCAGAAAAAAGGACTTTAAGTCGCTTTCCCAAAGAGCGTTACACAATTTGTTGTCCTTGGACCTCGAATATGCGATGCTTTGGCATGCTCAAGACATCTATTTAGAACAGGTGGTGACAGAGGCCGGGTTAATCGCAAGGTCGGCTTCGGCCCAAGGCGCGGCCAAGCTCATCGAGATACAAAGGTTGGTCTTGGATTATTATGCTAATTTAATCCTCCGTTTTGGCAAAGACCTTGAGTTGGACCAAGAACCTTTCCCGATTGACTCCCTCCCCGCCCTCCGGCTCGACGAACGGCACCAAACAGACCAAGATTCTCTGCTTAGGCAGCTGATGCCTTCTCCCCTGCCCGGGCCGCGCTAATGGATTATCCCCAAGTCATAGCAATAGGAGACATATGGGTCTCTACGGCGCTCCTGACGGAGCGTTTTGCTTGTGATATGGCTGCCTGTAAAGGCCGGTGCTGCGTGGCGGGGAACAGCGGGGCGCCCTTGGAGCCGGAGGAACTTGGGATTTTAGCAAGGGAGTATGCCGCCTTTGCTCCCTATATGAGTCCCCAAGGGCGAGAGGCGGTCGAGCAAGAGGGCTTTGCCCTTACAGACAGAGACGGGGAATTAGTAACCCCCTTAGTCGCCGGAGCCGAATGTGCATACGCCTACTTGGACAAAGCCGGCATTTGCCGCTGCTCCATAGAGCAGGCTTTTGAGGCCCAAAAGACCGCTTTTAGAAAGCCCATATCCTGTTGGCTCTATCCCATAAGGGTACAGAAGTTATCCACAGGATACGCCTTAAACTACCACCAATGGGAGGTCTGCGCCCGCGCCCGCGCAAGGGGGCAACAAGAGGGAACACCGGTATACACATTTGTAAGGGAAGCGCTCATTGCCAGATTCGGAACCGAGTTTTATGAGGCGTTAGATTCAGTTTCCCCTCAAATGGCTCTTTATAAGCATTTGTAGCTTCAAAATAATCATTGAGTTCGTCAAAATTTTCCCCCAAGATGTTGCTTGAAAAGTGCTGAAGTTTGTCCATGGCGCGGATAAAAGCATCCGGCTCTTTTAGATGGGTGAGTTTTTTCAGCGACAAGATGTAATCTTCTCTATACACGGCCGGCACAATGATTCTTGATAGCCCGCTCTTAACTAATTCGGCGTTGCCCATGATTCGCGAAATTCTTCCGTTGCCATCAGAAAATGGGTGAACTTCAGAAATCATAAACATCATAAAAACGGCTTTTGCCATTGGGTCGGTCAACGCTGCATAATACTTGAATCCCTGCCTAAGCGTTCCTTCCACCAAGCTGAAATCTACAAATTCGGTGTTTCCGGCTCGATTGTTTTGAACTTTAAACGCACCTGCGTTTACTTCTTCTGCTCTGCCCAACATCATGGTTTCGTGTCGGCGTTTAAGAATTTGAATCAAATCATCGGCGGTTGTAGGCACTATGCTCATTTCATAACTACTTGATACAATCTGAAATGTGCCTAAAATGTCGTGGGAATCCTTTATTCTCCTTGGGAAAGCAATGCCGGTATCAACAATCTTTTTAGCATCTCCAACCACAAATTTTGTTCCTTCTATGTAGTTGGAAAAGTAGGCTTCAAAGAAAGAAAACAAGCGGAACGATTCTTCCGACCTATTGTGGTCGGGTCGTTCCGGAAAATAGTAACCCTTTAGCCTGTTATAGAGAATTTCAAACAGTTCTGCCCGTTTAGCGTCGAATGACATTCCAGCCGCCCTTGCTCTTGCAGAATCGGAGCGAAGAACACTTGAATGATGTGTACTTAATAGGGCTGAGACAATGTTGTTCAGTTTATTAAACTCGTCGTTAAAATCTAATAGCGTGGCAATTTCTCTGGCTTTATCTCTGAACTTGTTTATACCGGCCTCACCTTCCCGAATGATGATTTTTTCTAATCGGTCTTCGATAAACTCAATGGGGAAAGTTTTTGATTCTCCGCCCTTTTTCTTTGAACTCTGCATATTTTCCAAAACCCACCTCCATTCTGACGAGGCATACATGCCACCCAAAGACACATCTGATTCCAAGGCGGGCTTTCCCTCCATCACATTTAGTGTAATCCCCTTTAAATCAGTTATTTTCTTGGAATAATTGCCGGTTAGGAAAAAATTGCCGGTTTCGGTTGGTCGCAATTCCGATGCACTTCGATGACTGATTACGGCATTGGGGAATCGCCACTTGAGTATGTCGAAAAAATGGCGTTTAATAATATTTTCTTTCGACTCCCGTAAATTGGTGGTATACAATCGTGGGGCTATTTTTCGTATCTTGCCGTTTCGTACCGCCCTACTTATTTGTTTGGAAACAGTTGTATCCGAAGAGGAGAAAATGAGTTCCTTACTAAAATCAACTACCATTTTTTTCCACTAAAAGATGATTGAGAAAACGAAAGGGCAAATTTTTTCCATTATAAGCCTAATTAGGGCAAATTTTTTCCACTATTCCTGCGACGACTGCTTTACCGCATACTCCATGCTGCGGGCAAAGCGGTATACGTCTTTGCGCAGACCATGGAGTACAATGGGATTGTCGGAATAATCGAGGGTAATTCTGTCTTCGTATAACCGAATGAGTCGGGTAAAAGGGCTTTTGTGCCTAAAGACAATTTGGCTCCCGTGGTCGGACTCGATTTGATAGTGGGCTTGCAGGAGCGCGTCAATGAGCATGTCTCTGTCTTGGGCAAAGGGCCGGTTAAGGTATACCTTGCGGTCCACATAGTTGATAAAGGGATAAGCGGCGGCAAAAACAGTCAGAAACAAAGCAATATGCCACCAGTTAGAAGCAGGTATCAGCTCCCAAAAATGGTTAAGCCCGACGGGCTTGGAAAGGTAGAAGACCAAGACAAGCATGAGGGTCATGATTATGCCCAAATAAACAAGGTGTTTGACAAAGCGAATAAAGTATGACGTCATAACTGTTTTACTATAAATAAATGGTAAATGTAGCCATTATTTTGTACATTTGCAGCAAATGATTATTTAAACCATCAAACAATTATGGAAGATTTTATATTACAAGGCGTTCCATCAAAACGCGAAAAGAGATTAAAAGTAGTTACCATTTGCTTGGCCGTGGTTGCCGTGATGTTGCTTGGGGTTTTGGCTTGGATTTGGGTGGAGCGCAACAGTATAATCGGGGACTTGCAAACCGATAAAGAAGTGCTGACGGTGCAACTACAGGATTTGCGCTTGGATTACGAGGGCTTGAGTTCCAACAACGACAGCCTTAATGTGCAGTTGGATAGGGAGCGGGAAAAGGTAGACCAGCTGATTGAGCGGGTACAGCAGACCGAGGCAACCAACCGCGCCAGAATCCGCGAGTACGAAAGAGAACTGGGCACCCTTAGGAGCATTATGAAGAGTTACATTGTTACGATAGACTCGCTCAATACCCTAAACATAACTTTACGGGAAGACGCTTTGGCGGCTCGGGACGAGGCCCGCAGGTCTCAACGTCAGTACAGCGAGCTGAGGAGTACCACAGACGAATATGCCCGCAAGGTAGAGATAGGCTCTGTGGTAAAGGGGCGGAACTTTGGATTGGTTGCGGTGATGGCTAACGGCAGGGATACTGACCGGTCGAGCCGGACGGAGAGGCTAAAGTGTTGTCTGTTTTTGATGGAGAACGATATTGCGGTCAAAGGTCGCCGCCAAGTGTATATTCGGGTGAAAGGGCCGGACGGAGTGCTGATGACCGGAGCCGGCGAATCGGTGTTTGTTTCTGCCGGCGAGTCCTTGATTTATTCGGCCTCCCGAGAAGTGGACTATCAAGGGTCTGACTTGGAGGTCTGCATCTTCTTTGGACAGCCGGGCATGTTTAGCAGAGGGATATATACTGTGGACGTGTATACCACCGAGGCAAAATTGGGGTCTGCCGATATACTGCTTAGATAGTTGGCGGGACTTTATATCCATATTCCCTTTTGCGCGCAGTTTTGCGGGTATTGCGACTTCTATTCGGTAGATACACAGAAGTGGATGCCGGAATTGATACAGGCCCTTAAAAAGGAAATGGCCTTGAGGCGGGATTATATTTCCGCCCCCCAAACGCTGTACATAGGGGGCGGCACGCCTTCTTTATGTAAGGTATCGGCTTTGAGCGGCTTGGTGGATACGGCAAAAGAATTATGGAAGAACGATTTTAAGGAAGTAACCGTAGAAGTAAACCCCGAAGACTTGACGCCAGCCTATTGCAAGGAACTTGCCGGCCACAGGTTTAACAGGCTGAGCATTGGTATTCAGTCGTTTTTTGACGAACATCTGCAATTTATGAACCGCAGGCACAGCGCAGCCCAAGGCGTTAGGGCTGTACAGGCCGCCCGCCAAGCAGGTTTTGGCAATATCAGCGTAGACTTGATGTTTGGGTTTCCCGGACTTAGCCAAGCCCAATGGAGGCAAAATATAGAGCAGGCTTTGTCCCTGCGTCCGGAGCATTTGTCGGCCTACCAGTTGAGCATGGAGCCGGGGACTCCGTTTTTTAAGGGCTGCGCAGAGGGAGGGATGCAGCCTGTGGAGGGGGACGAAGCGGCGAATCAGTACGCCTTGTTGCAGGAGTTGCTGCCGGCGGCGGGACTGAGGCAATACGAAGTGTCTAACTTTGCGCGGGAGGGCTACCGGTCTCTGCACAACAGTTCCTATTGGCAGGGGATTCCTTATTTGGGGCTGGGGCCGTCTGCACATTCGTACAACGGGAGGTTGAGGCATGTTAACATGTGCAGTCTAAAGGTTTATCTTAAAAAGATGTCCCATGGTTGGCTGCCGATAAAAGAAGAGCAACTAACGCATAAAAAGAAATACAACGAATTTGTGATGACCCGACTAAGGACGGCAGAGGGATTTTTGCGTCGAGAAATAGAGCAACATATCATAAGACCCGCGCACCTCCATCATTTTGAACAGGCGGCCTCGCGCTTGTTGGAACGGGGTTTGCTGTTGGAGCAGGAGGGGCGCATTACCATTCCGCCCCAAAAATGGTTTGTTTCGGACGGAATCATCGTAGACCTGCTGGTTTAATCAGCCTACAAACAGGTAAAAGTAAAGGGGGATGGAGATAAAACCAACGGCCACCACAGTGGCGTACACATAGGCAATGATTTGCCATCGGCTTATCCATTTTTTGTTGCTTAGTCCCAAGGACTGAAATGCGCTCCAAAATCCGTGGGTTAGGTGAAACCACAAGGCAATAATCCAAACAATATAGATAATCACCGTATGTAGTTTGCTGAATGTATAGACGAGCAGGTCGTAGGGCGGGGCGCCGGCGCCTCCCATAAATTCTTGGAGCTGCATGCGCGCCCAAAAATGAAAAAGGTGCAGGACCAAGCCTCCCAAAATAATACATCCCAATACAAACATGTTTGTAGAGGCCCATGAAACGACCGGGCCTTTGTGGGGCACGGCATAGGCTTTGCGGCCCCTTGCTTTGAGGTTAGACAGGTTCAGCAAAAGGCCGTAGAGGATGTGCAGCACAAAGCCGGCGGCCAGTACCGGCACCATGGCCAAAATAATCGGGTTGGTACTCATAAACCGGCAGACCCGATTAAAGGATTCTGCGCCAAATAAACCGGTAATATTGGCGGCTAAGTGTACCAATAAAAAGAGCATAAGAAATAATCCTGTTATACTCATTATGAACTTCTTACCTATTGATGAACTAAAAAAACCGGCCATAAAAACAAGGGTTAACAGTGGCAAAGATAGGGGCTTAGTTGGTAATTTCATAATATTTGGCTACTTTTGTTTGATGAGTAATGCTTATGAGATATAGACGTATATTATTAAAATTGAGCGGAGAGAGCCTTGCCGGACCCGGCGGACAGGGCTTAGATGCCCATGTGTTGGCCGCTTATGCTAAAGAAATTAAAGAAGTATGCAACTCCGGACTGCAAGTAGCCATTGTGGTAGGCGGAGGCAACATCTTTAGGGGATTGTCGGGGGTGGGCAAGGGTTTTGACCGGATAAAGGGAGACCAGATGGGCATGTTGGCCACCACCATCAACAGTATTGCCTTGGGCTGCGCTTTAAGGAGCGAGGGTTTGGAGGCAGAAGTTTTTTCGGCCACGCCCTTGGAGCCGATGGTTCGTTATTGGGGGCGGGAGGAGGCCTCGGCTTTGTTAGACCAAAGGAAGGTGGTGCTGATTTCGGGCGGGACGGGTAATCCGTTTTTTACCACCGATACGGCGGCAGCCCTGCGCGCGGTGGAGCTGGGGGCCTCGGCTTTGCTTAAAGGCACCCGCGTAGACGGGGTCTACAGCGCCGACCCCGAAAAAGAGCCTACGGCCGTTAAGTACAGCAGGCTGACCTTTGACGAGGCTTTGGAAAAAAACTTGAAGGTGATGGACATGACGGCTTTTACCCTTTGTCGCGAGAACAGGATGCCGGTGGTGGTGTTTGACATGAACAAAAAGGGCAACCTGTTGCGTTTGGTTAGGGGCGAACCTGTGGGTACGGAGGTGTTTTAGAAAATTATTAATGTTGATATTATGGATATTACAAAAACTAAAGAAGTTTTGGAGACCGCAAGGGTCAAAATGCAAAAAGCGGTGCAGCATTTTTCCGAAGAATTGGCTTCGTTTAGGGCGGGAAAGGCCAACCCTGCTGTTTTTCAAGGGTTGGTGGTGGACTATTACGGTACGCCTACCCCTATTGACCAAATGTCGAGCATCAGTACGCCCGATGCCCGCACCATGCTGATTCAGCCTTGGGATAAAAAAATGATTCCTTTAATAGAAAAGGCGATTATGGCTGCTAATTTGGGATTCACCCCCCAAAACAATGGAGAAACCATCCGGATTAATGTGCCCCCGCTGACCGAGGAGCGCCGGAAAGAATTGGTGAAAAAAGCCAGAAGCGAGGGAGAAGCCGCCCGCGTAAGTGTGCGGAATATTCGCCGCGACCAAATCGAGGTGGTGAAGAAGATGCAAAAAGAGGGTCTGCCCGAAGATATGGCCAAAGACACCGAGGGTCTAATCCAAAAGGAAACCGAACATTTTTACAAGAAAATTGACGAACTGCTTACGGCCAAAGAAAAAGAAATCATGACCGTGTAGACAGTCATGACTCCTTCTTGATTCCGATTTAGGAACTGCTTAAATTTGTGAGGTTCACTCTTTTAATCCGTTTCTTACTTGTTAAAGTATCTGTTATATAAGCCCTCGAATCCGCATCCGTGGCGGGCTTCGTCTTTGCACATCTCATGCACGGAGTCATGGATGGCGTCCAAGTTTAGTTGTTTGGCCAAGGTGGCTATGCGCTTTTTGTCGGCACAGGCTCCGGCCTCTGCTTCCATACGGGCCTTGAGGTTGGTTTTGGTATCCCAAACTATTTCGCCCAACATTTCGCAAAAACGCGCGGCGTGTTCGGCTTCCTCAAAAGCATAGCGTTTGAATGCCTCTGCGATTTCGGGATAACCTTCTCGGTCGGCTTGACGGGACATGGCCAAATACATACCCACCTCTGTGCATTCGCCGGTAAAATGGGCTTGTAAACCGTCCCATACTTGACTGTCAACCCCTTTGGCAACGCCCAAAACGTGACTGTCTACAAACTCCAACTTGCCGCTCTGTTGCTCCACCTCTACAAACTTGGAAGCGGGAACGTGGCATTGGGGACATTTTTCTGGAGGAGTATCTCCTGTGTGGATGTATCCACAAACTGTACAACGGAATTTTTTCATAATGATTTTATTTAAAAATTGTTAACGAAATTATTTTAGAAACTGTTTCTTATTCTTTGACGGCTTTGATTCCGGGGAGTTCAATGCCTTCTAAATATTCGAGCATGGCGCCGCCGCCGGTAGACACGTAGCTCACTTTGTTGGCAAAGCCCATTTGGGTAACGGCGGCTACGGAGTCTCCGCCTCCCACCAAGGTGAAGCAATCGTTTTGGGCGGTGGCTTGGGCCAAGAGTTCTGCAATCTTATGGGTGCCTTTGGCAAAGGCCGGCATCTCAAATACGCCTGCCGGACCGTTCCATAAGACGGTTTTGGCGTTCATCAGAATTTTTTCCCATGCCTCTAAGGTCTTGGGGCCGGCGTCCATGCCCAACCACCCGTTAGGGATTTCTGTGGCGGGGCATATTTGGACGTTGGCGTCCGGGGCAAAGGCGTCTGCCGCCACTACGTCTGTAAAGAGAGAGAGTAGGATGCCTTTCTCTTGGGCCTTAGCCATAATGGTGCGAGCCAATTCAAGTTGGTCTTCTTCGCACAGAGATGCGCCAATGGCCCCTCCTTTGGCTTTAATAAAGGTAAAGACCATGGCCCCGCCAACAATCATTTGGTCTACCTTGTCTAACAGGTTCTCGACCACTGCGATTTTGGTGGAGATTTTGGCGCCGCCCAAGATGGCCACAAACGGACGCTTGGGGTTTTGCAACGCCTGTTCCAAAGCGTTGATTTCTCCCTCCATGAGGTATCCAAACATTTTATCGTTAGCAAAATATTTGGCAATAAGCGCGGTAGAGGCGTGTGCGCGGTGCGCGGTGCCAAATGCGTCGTTGATGTAGCAGTCTGCATAGGATGCCAATCTGGCGGTAAACTCTTTTTGCTTCTCTTTGATGAGGGCTTTGGCGACTTTCTTCTCCTCGTCCGAGGCGCCTTCCGGCAATCCGCGGGGCTTGCCTTCCTCCTCTGCGTAATAACGGAGGTTTTCTAAGAGCAGGACTTGTCCGGCTTGCAGGTTTTTAGAAAGCTCGGCGGCTTGGGGGCCCATACAGTCGGGGGCAAAAAGGAGTTGGACGCCCAAGTGCTTTTCTACCGTGGGTATAATATGTTTGAGGGAGTATTTGTCTTCGGTGGCTTTGGGACGACCCAAGTGCGACATGATAATCATGGAACCGCCGCTGCTGAGTACCTTTTTAAGGGTGGGTATGGCGGCGCGGATGCGGGTGTCGTCTGTAACTTCTAATTGGGCGTTGAGGGGGACGTTAAAATCTACGCGAACAATGGCGCGTTTACCTGTAAAATCGTAATTGTCTATGTGTTGCATAATAAAATGAATTAAATTCGATGTATATCATCAAGCAAAGGTACAAAAAAACAGGAAACATTCTTAGTCGGGAAATAATACGTATATTTGCAGGGTTGGCGGCAAGCACTGGCAGCGCACCGAAAAAATCATTATTTTTGCCTAAATTTTTTAAAAGTTTTTTATGAAATATACGTTAGTCATAAAGCAAGGACAAGACGGCTATCTTATTGGACAGTTGAAAGAATTACCTGCGGTATTTACGCAAGGATTAACCATATCCGAGTTGAGAGAGAATATTGCAGACGTACTTGAACTGTATTTGGAAGATGTGCGCGAAAAGTATGTTCCGCAAGGCGTAATGTTGGAAGAAGAAGAAATAGTCTTTGCATAAATTCATCACGAATGAAAAGAGGAAAATTCATACAACATCTTAATAATCATGGATGTGGTTTTTTGAAACATTGTGCAAAACACGACAAGTACATGAACCATCACAACGGCAACCGTACTTATGTTCCTCGCCATGCAGATATAGACACTGACTTGTGTATGCTTATCTGTAAGCAATTGGATATTCCAAAACCAGACGGAAAATAGTGTGGTTTCAATTAATAAATGCAAATGAATAGTTGTAAAAATTGTAAAGAGCCGGTTGATTGGGATTATTGCCCAAAATGCGGACAACCCGTTCACCTAAAAAGGATTGACCATAATTATATCATTCAGGAACTTGGCGACTTTTTTTTCGCAAATAAAGGAATGGTATATACCATAAAAAATGTGCTGATACGTCCCGGAGAAAGCGTCAGACGGTTTATTGCGGAAGATAGGTATCGGTTTGTAAAGCCGATTACGTTTCTCTTTTTGACTTCATTAGTTTATGTGCTTGTAGCCCATATATTTAAAATCAGTCTTGAAGATGTTTCTCCAATAAAAATGGACGCAGCGGAAGACGTTCCGGCAACTTTTGCAAACTGGTTATTTGAAAATCCCCGTTATATGTTAACAATAGCGGTATTTTTTGTAGCGCTTTGGGTAAAAATATTTTTTAGAAAAGCCGGCTATAACTTTTTTGAAATTTTTATTCTCATGTGTTTTGTTTTCGGTATAGCGACACTAATGGATACTGTTGGCGTTATTATTCATGCACTAACGCCTTTGAACGCCACTCAAACTTCAATCGTTGGAATCATTTTTCAAATATGGGCAATCGGGCAGTTTTTTGACAGGAAAAAAGCGGCGAGTTACGCAAAAGCGCTTCTATCTTTTCTTTTTGGGATGATAATGTTGGGAATTTTAGTCGCAATTGCAACTATCATTGAAATTGCAATAAAATAAATAATGTTTTGTATCTTTGCGGTCAGTTTTATTCTGACAATAGAAATATGAAAAATAAATATATATCAACGCAATCTGGCACGCTTTTGTCCTATCTAAACGGACAGGGTATAACTTGTTTTGACTATTCTTTGGCGAACAAAGCATTGCCAAACTCAAAAGCAAGCGCTATCAGAGAGTTGCTTAGCAGCATGACTAAGCGAGGACTTTTAATGAGATTGAAAGGAGGTATTTATCATGTTATTCCTTACGAAGCCGATGCAGAAACTTTTATGCCCGATTGGCATTTGATTACCGAGTATATAGCGAATGACGCAAAACATTATATCGGCTACTATTCGGCTTTGCAAATTCATAATCTCATAACACAACCCTCTTTGAAAGAGCAAATTGTTGTATCAAAGCAAATACGACCTTCCGAAATCAAAATTAAAGAAGTTCCTTTTCAATTTATCTATCACAACGAAAAGCATTTTTTCGGGGCAAAGAAAATTTGGATAGACAGTTTCAATAAAGCGATGTGTTCCGATTTGGAAAAAACTATTATTGATTGTCTGTTCAAACCCGATTATGCAGGTGGAATTGTGGAAATTGCAAAAGCGATTTATATTTCCAAAGAGAAAATCAACTATGACACATTGCTCGAATACGCTAAAAAATTTGACTCACAGGCAGTCATTAAACGCTTAGGGTTTCTTTTGGAAGTTCTTGAAATAAACACAACTATTATTGATGATTTACAGATATTAAAAACCGCCTCTTACACAACGCTTGACACAGAATTACCCAAGACAGGAAAACGAGTCAGCCGTTGGAATATTCAACAAAATTTAGACACAAAAACCATTAAATCAGCCATATACACATGATTAAGTCGGGAGAAGTACACCAAAAAGCGAAAGTAAAAATTTGCAGGCAACGGACTTTCCCAATAAACTGACAGAACGGATTCCGCAATACAGAGGGCGTTGGCAAAGTTCGTTGAAAGAACAAATCAAAGACTTGCCGAATTTTGAGCAAGTAGAACGAGAAGTGCTAAGACAAATAAAGAAATTGAAGTTTTGAAACTGCCGTGCGCC
>WRBG01000043.1 GCA_009784635.1 Bacteroidales bacterium
CCGGAACCCATAAAGCCGATGAGGAAGACCAGCATGCTTAGAACAGGGTGGGGTTATAGGGGTCAAAGGGTCGGGGAGGAGGAGCGGACTCCGGCGCAACGGGTTCGGGTGCAACAGGCTTTGGTTCGGGTTCGGGTTTCGGCACGATAGGCTCCGACACAACAGGCTTTGGTTCAACGGACTCTGACGCAACAGGTTCCGGCACAACCGGCTCCGGTTCCGGAGCGGCAAGCGGGTCAGATGGAGAAGGGTCGGGCATTTCCGTATCTTCTTCCGGTTCGGGAAGCTCTTTTTCAAGGGGTTCAATAAACCGGACGGAGGCCACTTCATAGGTGGTCAGCCGTTTGCCTTTGGCGCGAAAACTCTTGGCTCCGATAAATTCTTCCACGTCTATTTTTTCGGGCGGGCGTTTGGCGTGTTTGCCTTTAAATATTATTTCGAGCTGGGGATAGGGGTCTTGAGAAAGCGCCACCAAATAAGAGCCTTCCTGCTCCGATATATATAGTTGTTGTTGGTTATCAGATGGTTCAAACCCAAAACGCTTGAGGTAAAAAGCGCTTTGTTCTGCGTCAAAATAAACGGCGGCAAAGATTTTTTTGGCGTCGAGTTTTTCTATCTGCAACAATTCTCCGTGGTAGCGATTGCTTAGGTCAAAATTGCTGGTATAAAAACTGCCGTTCTTAAAAATGGCCAAAATGCGTTCTTCTTGTAGAAAATCACCTAAGTATAAGCCCCTTTCATCTGTGTTGAGCCTTTGGATATCGGCATCGAACCAAATCGCCTGTCCGCCCAAGGTAGCCACCCCTTTCTCTTTAAGTTGTATCTTGTGCACGGAGTTGTGGGTTATTCTGTTTCCTCGAGCGCCCCTTCCTTTGATGGCCAAGTCCCCAAAGGAATATTCGATGATGAGTTTCTTGAGTTTGGGTCGGGGCTTGAGGAATATCTTCAATACTTCGGCTTCGCCGTTGGGATTGGCGGTAAACCAAAGTACCTGAGACCCCTGCGTTCCTTGGGTAAGGTCGTATTCTTTATCTCTTGTAACTCCTTGTACGGCAAATCGTTTTGCTAATATGGCCCCTGCCTTCCCGTCTCGGTATATGGCGTTGTAAATGCAGCGTTCGTCGTTCTTTTTAAAAATGGAGGCGTAGATGATTTCTTTGCCTAAAAAGGCTTTTTCGCTGATTTTGCTGACAAGGTATTTGCCCGATTTGAGGAACACGATGATGTCGTCTATGTCGGAGCAATCGCAGAGGTATTCGGCGTTTTCGTCCCGTTTAAGGTCCATGCCGGCAAATCCTTCTTCTCGGTTTACATAGAGCTTTGCGTTGGCTATAACCACTTTGACGG
This sequence comes from Bacteroidales bacterium, assembly GCA_009784635.1. Taxonomy (GTDB): domain Bacteria; phylum Bacteroidota; class Bacteroidia; order Bacteroidales; family UBA932; genus WRBG01. The sequence continues at coordinate 1,348 of WRBG01000043.1, forward strand.
CTTCTATGGTTTCAAAGTTGCAGAGTTCGGTACGGCGGGGGAATTGGGCGCCATATTTCTTTTTGAGTTGGAGGAAATAGCGAATTACATAATCGTTGAGGTGGGCCAGATGGTTTTCTACCTCCTCGATTTCCTGCTCTACGTTCACAATATGCTCGTCCGCTTTTTTGAGGTCAAAGCGGGATATTTTGCGCACGGGTTTTTCTACCAAGCGGTCAATGTCCTTGGCGCTGATGTCTCGGCGCAGCCTGTCCCTAAATGTTTGGAGGGCGGTTTGCACAGAGGCTAATTGGGCTTCCCAAGAGCGGGCGTCTTTTTCCAATTCTCGGTAGATTTTTTCTTCAAAAAAGATTTTTTCCAAAGACGAATAGTGCCAGTCGTTATGTAATTCATCCAAACGGATGTTTAATTCCTGCCGGAGCAACGATTTGGTATGCGCGGTATTGTGGCGAAGGATGTCATGAACGCCCATAAAATGAGGATGGTGGTCCATGATGACGCAGGAATTGGGAGAAATGGAGATTTCGCAGTCGGTAAAAGCGTAGAGGGCGTCTATGGTTTTATCGGGAGATATATCGCTGGCTAAATGCACCAAGATTTCTGCCTGCCGAGCGGTGTTGTCGTCCAACTTGCGGATTTTGATTTTGCCTTTATCGTTGGCTTTAAGAATGGATTCTATGAGGCCCGAAGTGGTTTTGCCAAAGGGAACCTCGGTGATGGAAAGGGTTTTTTTATCTATTTTATGGATGCGGGCCCGTACTTTGACCGTGCCTTGGCGAAGCCCTTGATTGTATCGGGAGCAATCGGCCAATCCTCCGGTGGGAAAGTCGGGATACAATACAAAATCCTCTCCCCGGAGTTGGGCAATGGAAGCGTCAATCAGTTCGTTAAAATTGTGGGGCAGAATCTTGGAGGCAAGTCCTACGGCAATCCCTTCTACGCCTTGGGCCAGCAACAGGGGGAATTTAACCGGAAAATGTATGGGTTCCTGATTGCGTCCGTCGTAAGAATTCATCCATTCGGTGGTTTTGGGGTTAAATACCACTTCGGAGGCTAATTTGCTTAGGCGGGCTTCGATATAACGGGGCGCGGCGGCGCTGTCTCCGGTAAGGATATTTCCCCAGTTCCCTTGGGTATCTATCAGCAGTTCTTTTTGTCCCAACTGCACCAAAGCATCTCCTATAGAAGCGTCTCCATGGGGATGAAACTGCATGGTGTGGCCAATGATGTTGGCTACCTTGTTGTAACGCCCGTCGTCCATACGCTTCATGGAATGGAGGATACGGCGTTGTACCGGCTTGAGTCCATCGTTGATATGAGGCACCGCACGTTCCAAAATTACATAAGAGGCGTAATCGAGGAACCAGTCTTTGTACATGCCGGTGAGCTTGTAGCGCTTTTCTCCTTCGCGGATGAGTTTATCGTATTTTCCCGAATGTTCTTCCGGAAGGTTGGCGTCTGTGCTGTCTAATTCAAAATCGTCGTTGTTCATAATTCCATCTCCATTTCCCCTTTGTATTCTTCTTCCATCCTTAGGTTTTCAATGATAAAATCTCGGCGGTCCGGGGTATTTTTTCCCATATAAAATTCGAGCAGGTCGTGGATGCTGTCCTCTTTGCTCAGCCGGACGCTGTCTAAGCGAATATGTTCGCCGATAAAATGGCCAAATTCGTCCGGCGATATTTCTCCAAGTCCTTTAAAGCGTGTGATTTCGGAATGTTCGCCCAACTTAGCCATGGCGCGTTCTCTTTCTTCTTCGTTGTAGCAATAATGGGTTTCCTTTTTGTTGCGAATCCTAAAAAGAGGGGTCTGGAGGATGTACAGATGCCCTTGACGGATAAGGTCGGGAAAATACATCAAGAAGAAGGTCAGCATCAGCAGGCGGATGTGCATACCGTCTACATCGGCGTCTGTGGCTATGACTACTTTGTTGTAGCGCAGGTTTTCCAAATCATCTTCAATATTGAGGGCGGCCCGAAGCAGGCCGAGTTCCTCGTTTCCGTAGACGGTTTTTTTGTCTGTAATAAAGGAATTTAGCGGCTTTCCCTTTAGGCTGAATACGGCTTGGGTATTTACGTTCCGACTTTTGGTGATAGAGCCGCTGGCCGAATCTCCTTCTGTGATAAAGAGCATGGTCTCGTCGGCCAAATCGTGTTTATCGTTGTAATGTACGCGGCAATCCCTCAATTTCTTATTGTGTACGCTGGCTTTTTTGGCCCTTTCGCGGGCCTGTTTTTGGAGGCCCGAAATGGCTTTGCGCTCTTTCTCGGATTCCAATATCTTTTTGAGCAGGGCTTCGGCAGTGGCGGGATTCTTGTGCAGGTAGTTGTTCAAGTGTTCTTTAAGAAAATCGCTGATAAAGTTGCGCACGGACGGCCCCTCCGGTCCCATTTCTTTGGAGCCTAATTTGGTTTTGGTTTGGTTGTCAAAAATGGGGTCTTGTATGCGGATGCTGACGGCGGCCACAATGGATTGGCGGACGTCCGAAGGGTCAAAATCGCGCCGGTAGAACTCCTTAATGGTTTTGGAAACGGCTTCGCGAAAGGCCGAAAGATGGCTGCCGCCCTGTCTGGTATTTTGGCCGTTGACAAAAGAATAAATACTTTCTCCGTATCCGTTGCCGTGGGTGAGGGCTACTTCTATATCTTCTCCTTTAAGGTGGATGGGCGGATACAGGGAAGCATCGCTGAGGTTTTCGTTCAGCAAATCCAAAAGTCCGTTTTTAGAGGCAAATTCGGTATTGTTTAATAAGATGCGCAGTCCGGTGTTGAGGTAGCTGTAGTTCTTGAGCATCTGTTCTATGAACTCCTCGTTAAGCTGATAAGTTCCAAATATTTCCGCGTCGGGAACAAAGTGTACCAAGGTACCGTTCTTTTGGTTGCCGGAATCTGTTTGTTCCTTTTGGAGCAGTCCCCGTTCAAAAGAGGCCGACCGGCTCTTTCCATCCCTAAAAGATTGTATGTAAAAAGACGAAGACAAGGCATTTACGGCCTTGATACCCACCCCGTTTAACCCGACCGACTTTTTAAAGGCCTTGCTGTCGTATTTGGCGCCGGTATTCATGAGGCCGGCGGCGTCTGTGAGTTTGCCCAAAGGAATGCCCCTCCCGTAGTCGCGCACGCTTACGGCGCCCTCCTCGAGGCCGATTTGGACGACTTTTCCGTAACCCATGGCAAACTCGTCAATGGAGTTGTCAATGACTTCTTTGAGCAACACGTATATCCCGTCGTCCGGAGCCGAGCCGTCTCCCGGATTGCCCACGTACATTCCGGGGCGTTTGCGTATATGCGTGTGCCATTCAAGGGTTTGAAAGTCTTTTTCTGTATAAGTTTCTGATGCGGTCATGCGGGGATATTAATCCTGCAAAAGTAATACTTTTTCCCTTCTAAAGAAATCGTCATTGAACGGCTCCATCCACGCAAAGCGCAGGGGAATGTCCGGATAGTTTTCTTGAAATTTTTTGTATTTGGTTTCCACGGCAAACGGTTGCTCAATCCCACATCGAGCAAGAATGTTTTTCGATATTTTACCCTATGCACCGGTAAAAATATCCGATAATTTACCCCCTGCACCGGTAAAAATATCGGATTAATCCGGTTCGTCCATTCGCCCCATAAACAGAATCACGCCGGTACTCTTCTCTTTAATCAGATAGAGGAAGGGGCGGTTGGCAAAGAACGGAATGGGCTCACTTGGAATTACAGGTCCGACAGAGGTGATACCCTTTCCAACTACCGTAACGGCTGCGGCTTCGGTACCTTCTTCATTGACCTCTACAAATGTCTTTTGTTTGATATCGGAAACGAACAGATGAGTATCGGAAATATGGGCAAAATCAGCAAGATTCTTATCAAAAATTCTCAGCATACCCACATTCTCTACCGGCTTATTGAGCGGAATCTCACATTCGACTTTAAACCGCGGCAACTTCAAGTGCACATTACGTTCATGCAGGTTGTCAACAATATTTTGCCACGTATCATTATCTAAATATTCAACCAATTGGTCAATCGTCATATTATCTGCACCAAGGATGGCCACCATGCTAAACGCTTGGTTGCCGTAAGGCATCTCTACGCATTGCAGGTATGGGTCGGAGTAATAGGGTAGCGTAGTGGTCTGCTCCATCATGTTTGCCTTTATCGTTTGACCGTTTTCTTTGGTAAAGTCATCTAATTTGGTATCCTTCTTCTTAAATTCAAACTGCCATTTGCTTTTAAAATAGAGGGCATTGATGAGATACATCACCACATCGGGGTGTATGGGTTTTTCGATGATTTCTTCGATTCTGTTCTTGGTTTTATCGGCGCACCACTTATTGATGATGTCGGCAGCGTCGGATTTGCTAAAGTCAAGCGCCTTTACCACGGCGTCAAAGTACTTTTGGTTGATGTCTATAAAGGGCTGTTTTACAGGAAATCCATCGTGATACCAGATGGAGTTGGCGATGCCGAGTTGGGTAAGCGGGTCAATGTCCAACAGGGCTTGTATCATTTTTTGGTAATACTCGTTGATTTCGGTGTCGGTAAAATCAGCCATGCCCAGTACCTGCGCCATTTCGGTGCGGGTATCGCCCGAAGCGCCGTTATACAACATACCCAGCGCCAGATTAAGGCTCAATGGGGAGAAAAAGGTATTGGCTCCTTTCAAAGCCGATACTTCTTTGAACATCTTAAAGGCAAAACGATTGTCGGCGCTTGCTTTCTCGCCCTGCTTGGTAGTTAATACAATGGGCTTAGCCGGTTCGGGCCGTTCGCTAATGGTATCGCTTTTACTGCACGCTGCGAGGATAAAAATGAGCGAGGCTAACAAAAGGTAGGATGCTTTTTTCATATAGTTCAATTTTTATGGGTTTCTCTATATAGATGCAGAAAACCCAAAAATGTTGCATGGAGGTGCGAATATTTTTCGATAATTTACCCTCTGCTTAGCGCCTCCTTGTGTTTTGCGGCGGGGGGGCGGGGGCATCTTCGCGGTATAATCCTTCACGCGATAGTGTCTTATCCTGCATAGCTAAGTTGTAGAGTACAATAGCCATGACAACCGAGGTATGGTCCATGTATTCGGGAATACTCATGTTATAGGTATCCCTTTCCGTATGCCATATCTCGCTGTAGAGAAAGTCATAGCCCTTGGGGTCGGCAGTGCCAAAGCTGATGGCGGGCATTCCGTTGATGGTGAAATAGGCGTGGTCGGAACCGCCGGGGGTGGTGGGACGGGGAGGCGGGTCGCCCATGCGCCGGTTAAGGGTAAAGGGAAAGTCGGGATTGATTTCGTCCAATCGCTCGGTGGCCTTTTTAAAGTCGTCGTACATAGCGGGGGGAACGGTGATGGAATTGGCCACCGTGGGGCCGCCGTCTCGGTTAAAGTAGTTGGATATGTGGGGCCATTTGTCCTTGTTGTTTTCTACCCAATATTTAGAGCCCCAAAGCCCAAATTCTTCCGCAGCCCAAAGGCAAAAGAGGATGGTTCTTTTGGGTTTCCCTCCTGCGGCCATAATGAGTCGGGCAGCTTCGAGGTTGGGCGCTACGCCCGTGCCGCAGTCTACGCCGCCGGTGGCTACGTCAAAGGCGTCCAAGTGGCCGCCGGACATTACGTATTCATCGGGAAACTCGGTGCCGCGGATTTTTCCGATTACGTTGTGGTATTTGACCGGACCGGGCCTAAAGTGGTTGCGGATGTCAAATTCCAATTGAAAATACCGTCTTTCCGCTACTTTTTGGGCAATGATTTTATACTGATTCTCGTCTAACTTGATGTCGGGACAGGTGGGCAGGTTGGTGTAAAAATCCAAGTCCATGAGGTAGGACCGAGCATATAATGCTCTGATGGGCACTGCACTCGATTGGATGGTTCCCAAAATACCCGCCTCTACCATTTCTTTGTAAAACAGAGCGGGAGCTTCTTCCAACGCTTTTAGGGGGATGGGAGGATTGTTGGGATTGGCGCGGTTGATGCGGGTAATGGAGTCGTTGTAACGGCTGATGGCTTCGTTTTTCTCGATAATCTCTTTCCTCCTTGCTTCTCCTCTTTCCGAAATATCAATAGGCCAGCCGTCGTTGGTGCCGGAGATGAGTACCCAAGCTCCGTTGAGCTTGCCTTTCATGTTTTCAAACTGACGCCTTGTCTTAGGCTCGGCCACCACGTGTCCCCTTTGTACGCCTTTGGTGCCGGCGGTGTAAGAAGGCGTGGCAAAGTGGAGCGTCATTCCGTCGTTGTCCAACATCTTTCCAAACCAAGGGCCGCGGTTAAACCCCACGGGAAGTTCGCCCACTTCTTGGATTTCGACTTCTAATCCCCATTGCTTGAAGAGGGTGGCCGCCCATGTGGTGGCGCTTTGGTAGGCGTCCGAGCCAATGGGACGCCCGCCGATTCGGTTGACTAACATATCCAAATGGTTCATGGTTTGGTTGTCGGCTTTGGAAATTTCGATAATTTTGTCAACAACCTTATTGTCTTGAGCATAGATTACCCAAGGCGTTTGCAGCAATAAAACAGTGGCCGCAAGTAAGATAAAACGTTTTTTCATGGTAGGATTTTAAGATTTTTGTTTAATACTACAAAGATATTTATTTTTGCGATGTGAAATTTAGAATTGAATAAAAACACACAATTTATGAAAAATCTGTCTGCGAAACCCAAGAAAGGCTTCCTTTATTACATCGAAAAGGGGGGGAATGCCCTGCCTCATCCGGCTTTACTGTTCGGATTATTTGCGCTTACCGTGCTGGTATTGTCGGCCGTTGGCTCCCTGTTGGGGTGGCAGGGCGTACATCCCGCCACAGGCGAACAAATCGGAGTGGTTAATTTGTTGTCACGCTATGGTATTCATCGCATCATCCTTGATATGGTCAACAACTATACGGGCTTTGCGCCGCTCGGCGTTGTAATGGTAGCGTTGCTGGGAATCGGCGTAGCGGAGAACAGCGGACTGATAAGGGCAGCCATTAACGCCATGCTGGTGAAGGCTCCGGCAAAATATATCACGTTTATGGTCGTTTTTACGGGAGTTATTTCGACCGTGGCGTCTGATTTGGGATACATACTGATTATTCCCTTGGCAGGCGTTATCTTTCACTCGATAGGCCGGAATCCCTTTGCCGGAATGGCGGCGGCATTTGCCGGCGTGAGCGGCGGTTTCAGCGCGAATATATTCATCGGCTCTATTGACCCGCTGCTGGCGGGGCTTTCCACCGAAGCGGCGAATATCCTCGACCCCGACTACTACGTGCTGCCAACGGCAAACTACTACTTCATGGCAGTCTCAACCATTCTTATTGCGGTAATTGGTACGGTGGTAACGGCAAAATGGATAGAGCCTCGTTTGGGCGCATACACGGGCGAGGTGGAACGGGAAGTGATTGTACAACCTACTGCCTTAGAGAGAAAAGGATTGAAAAGAGCAGGATTGGTTTTCTTGGGTTGGCTTATCCTTTTTGTCGTATGCTTGATTCCCGAAAATGGCTTTTTCCGAGCCGGTGACGGAAGTATTCTTCACTCTCCGCTTTTGAAGGGATTTATATCGGTACTGTTTTTAGTAATGGCTTCTTGCGGAGCGGTGTATGGTTTCACGGTCGGCAAGTTTAAAAAAGGAGGAGACGTTATCAACGGAATGCACGACAGCTTTAAAACTTTGGTATCCTATTTGGTTTTGGTATTTTTTGCCGCACAATTTATAGCGTGGTTTCGCTGGAGCAACTTGGGATTACTGCTTGCCATAAACGGAGCGGGTATGTTGCAAAATGCCGATATTGGCCTTATACCCTTGGTCATTAGCTTTGTGATATTTGCTGCGTTTACGAATCTTTTCATGGGCAGCGCCTCGGCAAAATGGGCCATTATCGGGCCTGTATTTGTCCCCATTTTCATGCTTTTGGGATATTCTCCCGAGTTGGCGCAAGCGGCCTTTCGCGTAGGCGACAGCGTTACCAACATTATTTCGCCCATGATGAGCTTCTTTGCCTTGATTATTGTCTATTTTCAAAAGTACGACACAAAAGCCGGTATCGGGACGATTGTAGCCACCATGCTGCCCTTTACGATTACTTTCTTCATCGGCTGGGTAGCATTACTTGTAGCTTGGATTTTGCTTGGGTTGCCGTTAGGACCTAATGTCCCGCTATACTACGGATTGTAGGCGTTACCCAAATTTCAGCGTCAGTAGCTCCATAATTTTAATGGAAGCCAGTGACACCGGAGTTCCGGGCCCAAACACCGCCATCGCCCCTGCGTCGTAAAGCGTCTGGTAGTCCTGCGCGGGAATCACCCCTCCCACAATTACCATAATGTCGGGACGGCCCAAGCGCTGCAACTCCTCAATGATTTGGGGGACTAAGGTTTTGTGTCCGGCCGCCAGCGAAGATACCCCCACAACATGCACGTCGTTCTCTACGGCTTGTTTGGCCGCTTCGGCAGGGGTTTGAAAGAGCGGCCCCATGTCCACGTCAAAGCCCACGTCTGCATAGCCGGTGGCCACCACCTTGGCGCCTCGGTCGTGCCCGTCTTGACCCAATTTGGCAATCATAATGCGGGGCTGACGTCCTTCTTTTTTGGCAAATTCGGCCACCAATTCCTTGGCGCGGGCAAAGTGGGTGTCGTTTTTAACTTCTGATGAATATACTCCTGTGTTCATACGGATTACGGCTTTATAACGTCCAACAATTTTTTCGCAGGCGTCCGAAATCTCGCCCAGCGTGGCGCGGTTTTGGGCGGCTTCTACGGCCAAGGCCAACAGGTTGCCGCTCTTGGATGTTACGGCTTGGGTAATGGCAGACAAACATTCGGCGACCTTAGCCTCGTCCCGATGGGCGCGCAGCTCTTTAAGGCGGGCTACCTGCGATTCGCGTACCTTGGTGTTGTCTACGTCCAAAATCTCGATGGGGTCTTCTTTTTCGAGCCGGTATTTATTGATGCCCACAATGGTATCTATGCCCGAATCTATTCTGGCCTGTTTGCGGGCGGCGGCCTCCTCAATCCGCAGCTTGGGAATACCGGTCTCTATGGCCTTGGCCATGCCTCCCAATTTTTCAATCTCTTGAATATGCCCCCAAGCACGGTGGGCAATCTCGTGGGTCAAGGACTCGACATAATAAGAACCGGCCCAAGGGTCTACCGATTTACAGATATGGGTTTCGGATTGAATGTAGATTTGTGTGTTGCGGGCAATCCGCGCCGAAAAGTCGGTGGGCAGGGCAATCGCCTCGTCTAAAGCGTTGGTATGCAAAGATTGGGTGTGTCCCAATGCGGCGGCCATGGCCTCAATACAGGTACGGGCCACGTTGTTAAAGGGGTCTTGCTCGGTGAGCGACCACCCCGAAGTTTGGCTGTGGGTACGCAAGGAGAGGGATTTGGGATTTTTGGGATTGAACTGATTCACGATTTTAGCCCAAATCATCCGGGCGGCCCGCATCTTGGCGATTTCCATATAGTGGTTCATGCCGATGCCCCAAAAAAAGGAGAGTCGGGGCGCAAACTCGTCCACGCTCATGCCGGCGGCAATGCCGGTGCGGAGGTATTCCAAACCGTCTGCCAAGGTGTAGGCCATCTCAATGTCGCAAGTAGCTCCGGCCTCCTGCATGTGGTAGCCCGAAATAGATATCGAGTTAAACTTGGGCATGTTCTTGGCCGTGTAGGCAAAAATATCCCCAATAATGCGCATCGAAAATTCGGGGGGATAGATATAGGTATTGCGCACCATAAACTCTTTGAGGATATCGTTCTGAATCGTCCCGTTCAATTCTTCGAGTGTGGCGCCCTGCTCCAATCCGGCCACGATGTAAAAAGCGAGTATGGGCAATACGGCCCCGTTCATGGTCATCGAGACCGACATCTTGTTGAGGGGGATTTGGTCGAACAACACCTTCATGTCCTCGACGCTGCAAATGCTTACCCCTGCCTTGCCTACGTCACCCACCACCCGTGGATGGTCGGCGTCGTAGCCGCGGTGGGTAGCCAAGTCAAAGGCCACGGAGAGTCCTTTTTGCCCAGATGCTAAATTTCTACGGTAAAAAGCGTTGGACTCCTCGGCGGTAGAGAAGCCGGCGTATTGGCGAATCGTCCACGGACTCATGACATACATGGTGCTGTAAGGTCCGCGGAGGTAGGGGGCGATTCCGGCGGCATAGTTCAGATGCTCCATGCCTTCAAGGTCATCTTGGGTATAGATTTTTTTTACGGCGATTTGTTCCGGAGTCATCCATTTTGGGTGATGCAGCGGATCGTAGAACAAGTTGTCGTCTCCTGTGCGCCCGATATTGATATTTTTAAAATTTGGTCTCATGGCGGTTATATTCCTAATTCTTTCTGATACTGTTTTAAGGTCTCCAATACGTTTGATTTTACGCTGATAAAGTGGCGGATGCCCTTGGCTTCCAATTCCGCCTTACACTCCGGCTCTCCGGCCACCACAAGGATGCTTCGGTTGTCTAAGAGTTTGGCGATTTGCGGCACGGCGGCGGCGTAATCATCGTCTGCGGAGCAGGCCACAATAATATCGGCATGGGCGGCAAGGGCGGCTGTTACGCCTTCTTCTATGGCCGCAAATCGGTTGTTGTCTATCACCTCAAATCCGGCGACTGCAAAAAAGTTACAGGCAAACTGAGCGCGGGCGCGGCACATCGCCAAATTTCCAAAGGTGAGCATGAAGGCCTTGGGCGACTTTCCGCTTTTCTCGGTGGCAAATCGCAATGCTTCAAAGGCTTGTGCGCCTCTGTAAGGGGTAAGACCCTTTGCCTGTGCAGGGCGTGTTACCGTTTCCCGACTTACCGCAGCGTCTGCCTTTTCGGTAAAATTGGGAAATTGATTGGTGCCCAAGAGGGTGTCTCGACGGGTAGCGATGTTCATATCGCGTTTCTGCGTGGTCGCCTTTACTTGAGCCTCAATAAAACCGG
>WRBG01000044.1 GCA_009784635.1 Bacteroidales bacterium
CAAAACCGTGGTGGCCATGCAGGGGCGTTTTCATTACTACGAAGGCTATTCCATGCAGCAGGTTACTTTCCCCATTCGGGTAATGGCCTTGCTGGGTATTCAATACCTCTTTGTTTCCAACGCTGCCGGAGGGATTAACCGAGCGTATAAAGTAGGGGATTTGATGCTCATTCGCGACCATATCAATCTGATGCCCAACCCTCTTATCGGGCCTAACCTAAATGATTTTGGGCCTCGTTTTCCCGATATGACCCGCCCTTATGACCCTGTTCTGATGCAAGAAGCAGAAGCCTGCGCCGCCTCTTTAGGGATTAGCCTTCAAAAAGGAGTTTATTTTGGGGGCACTGGCCCTACCTATGAAACGCCTGCGGAATATGCCTTTTTTGGCAAGGCCGGAGGCGATGCGGTAGGCATGTCTACCGTTCCCGAAGTGATTGTAGCGCGCCATTGCGGAGTCCGTGTCTTTGGGGTGTCGGTTATTACCAACCAAGCCTACGACTTTGCCGATGACTTTGTGAACGATGGAGAAGACGTAATCACAGCCGCCAACCAAGCCGCCGACCGCCTATGCCTGCTGTTTGCTCAACTGATTGAGCGCTTGTAACGCCGCCGCCTCACGGTTCGGCTGCCGACTTGGTAGACAAGTAGTTGAATTACAGGTAGAATGAATTGTCAAGGATTTCTTGACAGTTCAAAAAGCAGACAGTAGGGGGCATAATAATCCCCTATGCAAGGGTCACAGACTCCTTGCACTACTCCATGGGATTGCAGAGCCGAAACGTCGCCGGCTCGTTATGTAGAGACGATATTTATTAAAAGCTCAGAGTTGGGAGCCTAAGCATAATACTGGCCGTCCAAACAAAGATTAAAAGTCCCATGACAATGCCTATCCAAATCAAGACAGCTTTGGCCCAGTTGGCTTTGGCCGGATGGGTGTTTCCGTCAAAAGCCCACAAGAAAAGCATAACAAAATTTAGGATAGGAATCCACATAAGTAGCATGATAATCACCCATTGGCCTACGCTGATAGGCGCATCGGAACGATGTGATTGAGGTTGGAGTTGGTCAATAATTTCCATGGTTTAATAAGTGTTAGTATATAAATTGTGATTGTACAGAGGAATCGGTGAAAAATCGAATAATATCTTTAATCAATGAGTTTCTTTCGTTTGCATCAATAATGGTTTCGATGGGGAATCCTAATACGACTGTTTTGTAATCGGCCCCGTGGTATGCCACTCCGGCGCTTTTGTTGCCGTCCGCGTATCTGAAAATGGAGTAGGAGTCAGAAGAAGCGGGAGTAAGCGCATCGGGAGCCTCGACCCAGTACAAGGTCGGATTGGGTTGGGTATAGAACCGGTAGTTGCCGCTGAATAAGTGCGAAAAGGGAGAAAGCGCCGGTTTTACTTCTCCGGTTTGAGAGGCGTGTCCGGTACTCCATCTGAATTTTAATACATCGGTGGCAAATTTTTTGGAAACAGTGTCCGTTGGCGGGGCGCTCCAAAGGTCAGAGGCTACATAGGCGCCGCTGACCAACAGGTTGCCGCCCGAGCGGCAAAAAGCGGCTATGCGCGCTTGCAGTTCGGGGGGGAAGGCGGCGTAACGTATCCCCGAATATCCCGTTCCGGTAACGGTTTGTCGCTGTTTGCCTAAGATGAGGTCAACAATTTCATATCCTGCCGTTAGGGTGGAGTCGTGTGCAAACGCCTTTTGGCTGCTGGAGGCGTAGGAATAATTTTCCAAGGCAAAGGCGCGTCCGTGCAGGATGGGATAATCAAAGGTGTTGCCGGCCAATACTTGGGTTTCGTAGGTGGAGTAGGAGGCTCCAAATCCGGGCGAGTCGTTGGTCGACCATGGGAGGGTTCGGCGAATGTCGTATTGACTGCCTACGTAAGAGATTTCCTGCAAGTAAGCAATCCCATATTCGGTGGCGTCCATGAAACCGCCATACAGAGAATCTTTGCTGGCAAAGCTATAAGGAGCGCTTAGCCTGTCGAATCCATTTACGATAAGCGCCCTGCCGCGCTCGTTCAATGCGCGGTATATACTAAGTACTTCCGATGGAAAACTTTCTCCTCCGGCATTGACGGCGGTTACCTTAAAGCTGTAGTGGCGCCCGGCGTCTATGGGAATGTGCAGGTAGTTGGTTTTTACCAATATTCCGTTGTCAAACGCCCCCTCGTCTATCCGGGTATACACCACGTAGGCCTCTGCTTTGGCCGTGGGTTCTAAGGGGTCTTCCACAGGTTGCCACTGAAGCAGGGCTTGATTTTCAGAAGCAAATCTCAGCGAAAATCTTTCTATGGGCAGCGGTTGTACCACATAGGGTCTGCCGTCCATAGAAGAGAGAAAGCGAAGCATACCTTTGTATATGGCCCTACTGACGGTAAACCTAAAGCTGGGGTCTAATCCGTAGCGCATGTCGGCAAAATTTTGGTGCGAGAGTAGCTCCAACAGCATGGCAGGTACGTTGGGCATACGGGATTCGGCGTAGGAACGGTCCCATATACCCCGCCTCATCCATTTGGGCTCAAAAGTAGCGCGGATATCAGAGACAATCTGACTTTGTACCAAGTCGGTGTAATCGCGTGAGATGAAACGGGAACGTCCGTCGGCCAGCAGGTTGGAACCCTCGGAGGTGGACGTGTAGATGCCCAGCGTCCCTATAATACTGTCGGTAAGGGTAACGCCGGCATCGGTATGAAACGCCAAGGAAAGGTCTATGGGAATCCCCAATCCCTGTTGTTTGGTGTTTACAGAAGATGACCCGCTCAAGTAGTTCACCCAACGACCTCTGGACATATAATCGTCGTTGTAATCGTTGCGGCTCCGGTTGGGGGTGTATACCGAATCGGGCGCTCCCGCCCATTGCAGCCAGTAACGCGACCCTTCTGTGTACCGAGGATAGTTACTGAGCATGGGGGGGTATTGGAGTCGCGAAACGGAGGGTTGCCCCGGCGCTCCCGAAGAAAGGAGGGGCAAAGCCGATTGGCGGTTTGGGTCTTGATGGACAGAGGGCGAGCGGGCAATGTTGCCCATGCCTCCTCCGATTTTTATCCCATCTGCGGTAATCACTTTGTTCCTCAAACTGCTGACATTACTCAGTTCCACTTTGCAATGGTCGCTGATGCCTTGGTCAAATTCAAAATGTCCTAAATAAATCCAAGTACCTCCCCCCATGGTCTGATTGACTTGATATTTAGTTTGTCCCCCCTTGTGGTAAACGGTGTAAACAGCGTCCGGAGCGCTATTGGGCAGGGATTTATAGGAGACGTATACGGCATAGCGGCCGGATTGGGGAATGTTGGCCTGCCACACGGCGTAAGAAGGTTGTTCTTTGCTGTTCCTTGAGGGCGTAATGGCTTGGACTTGGCGGTAGGTTCCCATGGAGAACGGATTCTCTCCATCGGTGTAGAAGGGCTTTGTGTGGGCAAAACCGCTGTCGGGCGGCGTTTGCCAACGCATGGTACCGGTAAGTTCGTAGTAACGGGTTTGGGGCATATCGTTGTCTACAATCACTTCGTTGATTTGGGTATCCCGCTCGCGGGGCATCATGACCACAGCGCCGGCATTCTCTAACATGGGCACTAAAAAGGGCAGTATATAGCTTTGTGTGTAAAGGTCTTCTACCGTTTGAAAAAGGCGGGGGCGCTGCCACTCCCATCTGTCCAAATTTTGGGCATAGTAGTAGCCATGGCTTTGCCAAAGCGCAATATGGCGGTTCTGAAGCCCCTGTTCAACTTGAAAAGCTTGGGAGAGCGATTTTTTTAGGGGAGGCGGCAAGGCATTTCCACTGTTCCTCCTTGGCTGTCGTTCCGTTCTTTGGGCTTGCCTGTAAAATACGGGAATCCATTCGCTGATTTCTTTTCCTCCGGATAAAATCCGCAGTTTATAGGATTGATAAGCCTGTGGTAAAAATTGCGCAGCCAAACCGTAGATGGCTTCCACAAGCTCGTTTCTGAATGGATACTCAGCTAAAGTGGTACTGTAGGTAAGGGTTATAAGTTTGTTATGCTCATCAATATCAGCTTCTATAACCCTAAGAACGCCCGTAGCCGCGGCTATGGGTTTCAAGAACTGATGTAAGGCTTCGGTGACAGGTTGGAACAAGGTGTCGTTGTATGCGGCAACACCTCCTTGGGCCATAGCGTCCATGGACAAAAGACCCAGCAGACATGCAGCGATAAAACCTTTACAAGATATATGCATAAATAAAAAATATGGCAAAAGTAATAAAAGTTTATGTACATTTGTGTCCTATGAACACAAAAACACAGGTAATTAAATATATTCATCTGATTATCTTATTGATAAGTTTAACGCTTTATGGCATTGCCATGTACGCGCCCGGAGTTTTGGCCTTTATTTATCCGTTTTGGCTGTATAAAATCCTGTCTCAAGGCCTTTCTATATTTGTAGCCCTCTTTCCCTTTTCATTGGCCGAAGTTCTGTTGCTCCTGTTTCCCCTGTACGGTCTGTACCGGTTGGGGAAAGGATTGTATCTGTGGATAGGGCGTACAGGCAAGGCGGGAGCCTATTGGCGTACTATGGGCAGGCAAAGCGGTAAATTAGCATGTTATCTCTTGAGTATCTTTATTTTGTCGGCGGGCATCAACTACCACCGTACATCCTTGGCCGCCCACGCGGGCTTGGAAGTACAGCCCGCCCAACAAGAAGAACTTTTGCAACTTTGTATGTATTTGGCGGATTTGACCAATGAAGCCGCCGGACTTACCGGTCGGGATTCGGCGGGAGGCTTTGTGTCGGACTATTCGTTCAACCAAAACAGAAAACGGGTGGGCGAGGCCTATCATTCCCTGTCCCAAACCTATCCGGCCTGCAAGGGATGGTATCCATCTTCCAAGCCCCTTTATTTTTCCCACTGGGTATCCTATGCCCACATTATGGGCTTTTTTTTCCCTTTTACCTTTGAGGCAAACATCAATAAAGATATTCCCGCTTTTATGATTCCTGCCGTAATAGCCCACGAACAGGCTCATTTGCGGGGATTTATGCGGGAAGAAGACGCCGAGTACGCCGTTTTTCTGCTGACTCGCCATACCCATGACCCCAACCTCAGATACTCTTTTTATATGGCCATGCTGATGCGCATCATGGGCGTGTTGTATCGGGCCGACCCGGAGGATTACCAACAATGGATTGCCGGTTTCTCCAAGGAACTTGTCCATGACCTAAATGCCTATATTGATTATTGGAGCGCGTTTCGTTCTCCCATAGGCGATATATCCCAAACGGTCAACGACGCCTACCTTAAAGCCAACAGTCAATCCGAGGGCGTACAAAGCTACGGCAGGGTAATAGATTTACTGATGGCCGATTACAAATTGACACAAAACTTGAAAAAACAAGAATATGAACACGATTAAACCAAAACCCCAAAAATTATCTTTGGCCAATCTGCCTACCCGCATCGAATACCTGCCCGTTGTATCAAAACAGTGGGGCAAACCCATTTATCTAAAACGAGACGACCAGACCGGTTCGGAATACTGCGGCAACAAGGTACGTAAAATCGAATATGCGGTGGCAGAAGCCCTAAGGCAGGGATGCGATACTTTGGTCACCTGCGGAGGTATTCAGTCCAATCATTGTAGGGCAACGGCCGCCGTAGCCGCCAAATTAGGACTCAAATCCATCCTTTTATTGCGTATTGACGAGCAACCTCCGGTAGAGGGAAACTATTTTTTAGACCTTTTGTTTGGCGCCGATATTCATTTTTGCAGCCGAGAAGAATACCGGAACTCCAGAAAACAAATCATGCAGGCTTTTTGCGATTCCTTGGCTGCGGAAGGCCGCAAAGGCTATATTTTGCCCGAAGGCGCTTCCAACGGCATAGGTTGCTTTGGCTATATGGACTGCATGGAAGAAATTGTAAACCAAGAACAGGAATTGGGTATATGTTTCGACACGATTGTGTTGGCAGAAGGTTCGGGAGGCACCCATGCCGGCCTGCACTTGGCCAATCAATTGATGGGACTCAACAAGAGGGTGGTTTCTTTTTGTGTGTGCGACGACCGTCCCTATTTTGTACAGGTCGTAACCGACATTTGTACCTCCTGCCTCTCGTATATGCAAACCTCCCACCCCCTAAAGCCGGAAGACATAGAGGTGATAGACAGGTATGTGGGCAGGGGCTATGGCCTAAGCACTGCCGAAGAATTGGCTTTCATTGCCCAAACCGCCAAAGAAAACGGACTGCTCTTTGACCCTGTGTACACCGGAAAAGCCTTTTACGGACTCATGCAGGAAGTCGCTGCCGGAACATTCCATACTTCTGAAAATATACTCTTTATCCATACCGGAGGTATATTCGGCTTGTTTTCTAAGAAAGAACAGTTTATCTTTGTCTGATTCAAATGATTTATTAACCGTTAAATTTTTATAATATGAACCATTACCAGCTGCATACCGAATCCATTGTTTTGGATTCCCATTGCGATACTCCTTTGCGCATGATGGAGGGACATGATGTTGTACAGCGCTCCAACACGGGGCATTTTGATTTGGAAAGAATGAAGGATGGGAAGGTAGACGCCGTTTTCTTTGCGGTATACACCTCTAATGCCCTGTCTCCGGAACAGGCAAGCTCCCGTGCCTTGAACATGGTGGCCAAAATACACGATTTGGTAGCCCAAAACGCCCATATGGTTGGCTTGGGCCTGCACCCTAAAGATGTTTACACATTGAGGGCAGAAGATAAACTGACGATTTTTATGGGTATGGAGAACGGCTCGCCCATCCAAAAAGACCTCAGTTTGCTAAGGCTGTTCTATAAGTTAGGCGTGAGGTATATGACCCTCACCCATGCCGGAAACAACGAAATTTGCGATTCCTGCGCGACTAAAGAACCCAGATGGAATGGACTGAGTCCTTTTGGTATAGAAGTGGTCAATGAAATGAATAATTTAGGTATGATGATTGATGTTTCCCATATTTCGGACGCTGCCTTTTATGACGTACTCAAATATTCTTCCTCTCCCGTAGTGGCCACCCATTCCTGCTGTCGGGCCATCTGCGATGCGCCTAGGAATATGAGTAATCAGATGATTAAGGACTTGGCCGCCAAAGACGGAGTGATTCAGATTAATTTTTATCCGGCTTTTTTGGACAAGAAATATGCCGAAGCGTTCAAACCCCTCTGCAATAAGTACGAAGATTTGCAGGAACTGTGGAAACAAGACCCGGTAAAATACGGGTCGCTCTACAAAGAAGCAGAAGAAGAGATGATGGCCTTAAAGACGCCCTCTTACAAGGTAGTAGTGGACCATATAGACCATGTGGTTTCATTGGTAGGTCCCGCCCATGTAGGTTTGGGTTCGGATTTTGACGGGATTGAAACCACCCCTCAAGGATTGGACAGCATAGCCGATATGTCTGTTATTACCAAGGAATTGTTACACCGTGGGTACAGCGAAGATTCGGTTAGGAATATATTGGGGCTGAACTTTTTGCGGGTATTTTCGGCTTGCGTGAATACTTCTTGCCAACATTAAGCATATGATTGCGTTGATTACAGGTGCTTCTGCCGGAATTGGGGCCGCCGCGGCAGAACGATTTGCTCGGGGCGGTTATGACTTGATTGTAACGGGCAGGAGGGCTTCCTTATTGGAAGACTTACGTAAAAAGATAGAAAGCGCCTATCCCGTAAGGGTATGGACCTTGTCATTTGATGTACGAAATCAAGAGGAGGTAACGCACTATTTTTCCCTGCTCCCTGCCGAGTGGCGGGAGGTGGATGTATTGGTCAATAACGCCGGCTTGGCGGTGGGTTTGCAATCCATACAAGAGGGCATGATTGACGACTGGGAGCGAATGATTGATACCAATATCAAAGGCCTGCTTTACGTAACGCGCATGGTGGCTCCGTGGATGGTATCTCGCCAAAAGGGGCATATTGTAAATATCGGTTCGATTGCAGGTAAAGAGGTGTATCCCAATGGAAATGTGTATTGCGCTACCAAACATGCGGTAGATGCGCTCTCCAAAGCCATGCGTTACGACCTGCTGTCGTCCGGCATTAGGGTCAGCCAAATTTGTCCGGGAGCGGCGGAAACGGAATTTTCCGAAGTCCGGTTCAAGGGCGATTTGGAGCGAGCCGCCAATGTTTATAAGGGTTTTGAGTCCCTACGCGCCACAGACATTGCGGAGGCAATATGGTACGTAACCCAATTGCCTCCGCACGTAAACATCAACGACATGGTCATTATGCCCACCGCCCAAGCTGGCACCATGTTGCTTCATAGAACTTAAATGTTAATACACCGGTTTCTTGCCATTACATTCCAAGAATCCGTCATTTTACCCTGTTCAATCACAAACGCTTTTTCATATAAAGCCACCGTAGGGCAAATATGGCCGGGAACTCCGTAAAGAACTTGGCCGATGGAAAAGTGGCTGCTGTCGGGGACTTCCAATACCAAATGTTCTTCGCTTTGAGATACAGACTTTGCTTCGGGAACATTCAAGAAATGAACACGCGGTAAGGGATTTTCGGCAGCTACGGATTTGTGTCCCAAATCCACGCATACATGCTGTCTGTCTATGATGGAAACTATCCGGCAAATAACTAAAGCGGCGTATTCAAAGGGCATTTCGGGATAATTGTTTTTGTGGTTCCAATCCCAAAATACAAAGGTTCCGGGGCTACATACACAGTTTGTCCGGCGGGCATGAACAGAAAAGGCGGGCGACCCTCCAACAACCACTTCCAATGGATAAGGGAACATGGGTTGCAGTTTGCGGTAGGTATCATCTATGGCAGCGTAGGCGGTATCCGCCTTAGTTTGTCGTTGCATCAATTCATTTTCACGAACATGACCATCATATCCGTGCAATCCGACAAGGCGAATATTTTTAAATGACAATATGGCTTTGGCCAAATCCACCGCCTTGAGGGGATGAATGCCCGTACGGTTCATGCCCACATTCAAGTCGATATAAACGTCCATGGCCACATTTTCTTCCCCGCAAAGGTCGTTGATGCCGGAAGTATTTCCCATATCATCCACAATGCAGGAAAAACGACTTTCGGGATAGGCTTTGACTAACTTTATAAGGCGGGATATTTTGGGGCCGACCGGCTGATACGCCAGTAAAATATCCGGCGAACCGCAAAGCGCCAACATTTCCGCCTCAGCGATGGTAGAGCATTTGAATGTTACAATTCCCGCCTGCATCGCCAACCGGCAAACTTCTTTCATTTTGTTGGTTTTGACATGCGGACGAAGTCTGTCAACACTTCCGACCATCGTTTTTGCCCATTCAATGTTGGCAGAAATCCTTTTCGGATATACCACCAATGCTGGCGAGTCTATCTGCCCAATATTATCTATCCGATACCAATCATTCATACTCCAGCCAGCCCGCGTCCTTCATAATCCGGTCTACTTTCTCAACCATTTCCTCGCGATTTCTGTCGTCTCGGGTGGCAAAGACAAGCAACAGGATTTGTTGTTCGGGATACCTGCCGGCATAAATTTGAAATCCCCCGTTGTTGCCGGTGTGGTACACCTTCTTGGGGAAGCCCGGCTTCTCTTCGATAAACCAGCCGTAGCCATATCCGGTATAGGGAGTATCGGAAATTTGGATTTTTGCGCTATGGGCGTCTTCTTTAACATGGGCGGGAATGAGGATATTATTGCGCAACGCTTTCTCCCACAATACAAATTCTTCTGTGGAAGTGTACAAACCGCCGTCTGCCTTGGTGGCAAAGAAGGAGGTTTCTCCGTAGTCGTATTCCCTAAATCCGCCTTCCCTGTCGGGTCTGTAGCCGTGGGCCATGCGCGGAATTTCTTCTCCTTCTTCAAAAAAAGTGCTTTCGGTCATGCCGGCCGGAAGAAATATCCGTTCCCGCATAAAGTCGTCATAAGACTGTCCCGAACATTGTGTAACAATCGTATACATGAGTTGATAAGTGGGATTCATGTATTCATAAGCGCTGCCCGGAGCAAAATTCAGTTTTGTGAGGTTTTCTATGTAAGCATAGGAAATTTCGTCGGTGGCGGTCAATACAAAATTACGGTCGCTGCGGTCGCGGGCGTCCGGTATGCCCGATGTGTGGGCAAGGAGGTGTTTGAGGGTAATTTCTTTAAAAAACGGGGCCTTGAATTGGGGAAAGAATTTTTGCAGGTTGTCGTCTAAAGAGAGCTTTCCTTCTTCTTGCAGCATCATCAAGGCAACGCCCGAAAATTGTTTGGATACGGACGCAATGTTAAAAAATGTTTTGCCGTCTATCGGGGCTTTGGTTTCTATATCGGCAATGCCATATCCCTTGTTAAAGATAATATCGTCGCCCTTTAAAACAAGTACGGCGGCGCCGGGTTCGTTGGCCGGATAGAGCAATGTGAAAAGCGAATCAATCCGCTCCAAAGCTATCTGGTCCGGGCTTTTGGGTGTAGAACAGGATGCAATCATAAGCAAAAGTGCAATAGATAAGTTAATAATGTGTAATTTCTTCATTTTTATATAGTTTTATTGATTTATACTATTCATGTTATAACATATAACTATAATGTTTCATTAGCTAATTTATAGACAATTAATCTAAAATAGATAGGCGTAGCATATTGAGGGCTGCCGCTGCAAACCGGTCAATGTTTATAAGTCGATTTCCGGCAAAAACAAACTTTTGGGAGCTGCATATTTGGGGGCCGGCCACGGCAATCCAAACCGTGCCCACGGGTTTTTCGGGGCTTCCTCCCGATGGTCCGGCAATGCCGGAAGTGGCGACCGCATAATCGGTGCGAAGCAACTTTTGCCCCCCCTTGGCCATGGCCTCTACGCAGTCTCGGCTGACCGCTCCGGCATGATGCAGCAGTTGGGAATCTACCCCCAAAAGTTCTTCTTTAATCCGGTTGTCATAGGCGAGCACACTGCCCATGTAGTAGGAGGAAGCGCCGGCTTGGGAAGTAAGCAGGGCGGCTAATTTGCCGCCTGTACAGGACTCGGCGGTGCATACGGTTGCCCGTTTTTGGTGCAGCAAGGCTGCGACTACTTCTATGAGGCTTTGGTTGTGGGTACTGTATATGGCGCTGCCCAAGATGGGCTTTAGGCTGTTTATAGCCTGTTCTATCAGCAAGGCGCCTCCATGGGCATCGTAGCAAGAAAGGCGTAACCGTACTCCGGACAGAGGGTTAGGCAGATAGGCCAAATGCAGTTCGGGAGGCAAGGCCGTTTCCCAATCCGCAATTTTGTGGGCCAAAGCAGACTCCGGAATGCCAAAAGTAGCGATAGTCCGGTGGATAATGGGGCTTAAAGAAGAAGAAAAATGCTGCTGCACGGCTTGGATTACGAGGGGGAAAATACCTTCCATTTCATAAGGGACCCCGGGTAGGGACACTATGACCTTTCCTTGGTAGGCAAACCACATGCCCGGAGCCGTACCCAGCTTGTTTTCCAATACGGTACAGGTTTCCGGCACATCGGCTTGGCTGCGGTTGATTTCAAATAACCGGCCTCCTCTTTTTTCGCAAATATCCCTAATATGCGCTTCTTGAGCGGTTGAACAGTAAAAACGACTGCTTCCGGTATACCGAGCTAAGGTGTTTTTGGTGATATCGTCCCGCGTAGGCCCCAAGCCTCCGGTAAGGATGAGCAAGTCCGCCTCTTTGAGGGAGGCATCCACGGCCTCCCAAATGGCATCCTGTCGGTCTCCCACAGAGCGTATTTGCACGACCATCACGCCTATTTTATTAAGTTCTCGAGCAATAAACCCGGCATTACTGTCTGTAATCTGTCCAATCAGAATTTCATCGCCAATCGTGCAGACAACGCTTTTTACCATGACTCGATTTTTGCTATCCTTTTTAAGACTTGTTTCACCAATCCGGGGCCTTGATAGATAAATCCCGTATAGATTTGGACTAAAGAGGCTCCGGCTTCTATCATATCAAGAGCATCTTGGGGACTCATTACCCCGCCTACGCCCACAATCGGCAGACGTCCTTCTGTTTGTTTATGGATGTAACGAATTACTTCAAGGCTTCGCTGTTTGAGGGGGGCTCCGCTCAATCCTCCACTGCCTAAGTCATTTACCCTTTGAGGAGGGGCGGTAAGACCTTCTCTGCCCGTGGTGGTATTGGTGGCCACCACTCCGTCTAATCCGGAAGTTGAAATCAGTTCGATAAGCTCGTCCAATTGGGCAAAATTGAGGTC
>WRBG01000045.1 GCA_009784635.1 Bacteroidales bacterium
AAAATAATGCGCATCCTTATTACCGCCGCCACCGCCGCCGAATTGTTGCCCGCCGAGGAAATTTTGGAAACAATACACAATCAGGCCGATAATCCTCTCTGTATAGATGCCGTGGAAACGGGTATAGGCAGTACCGCCACCGCTTACCACACGCTTAAAGCCCTACATTCCGCTCCCAACGCCCCCTATGACTTAGCCATAAATATAGGGATTGCGGGAAGTTGGTGCGGCTCCCTGCCCATAGGCTCGGTGGTACGGGTGGTGTCGGATTATTTTGGGGATTGCGGGATTCAAACCGCATCGGGTTTCCAAAGTTTGTTTGACGTCAGCCTCTTAGACGCCGATACCTTTCCGTTTTCATCGGGCAAACTCAAGCCCGCCCCCCTTTCTCCGGACCAAGAATCTGCGTCAGCCTTTATACAGGCAGCCCATGGGGTTACTGTACAGCATCTTGTGGAGCAAAGCCCCTCTGCGCCCTGCCCTGCTCCGCCTACCCAAGTGGAGACGATGGAAGGCGCCGCCTTTTTTTATGTGTGTATGCACGAAGGCATCCCCTGTCTATCGCTGCGCGCCATATCCAATGTGGCGGGAGACCGAGATAAGTCGAAATGGGACATCCCGCTGGCCCTGTCTGAACTCAAAAAAGCCATTGGCCTGCTCTTGTACGCCCTATGACCAATCTGCCGCTTTATTTTTCGCCCTGTCCCAACGACACTTTTTGCTTCCACGCGATGGTTTTTGGCTTTGTCGATACCGAAGGTTTGAGGTTTGAGCCGCATTTGGAGGATGTGGAACAACTGAACCGCCGCATACTCCGCCAGACCCCTGCCATCAGTAAAATATCCTATGTGGTTTTGCCGGAAATCGCCCACCGTTACCGGATGCTTCCCTGCGGCAGCGCCTTGGGTTTTGGCAACGGTCCCCTGCTGGTGGCCCGCAAGCCGATGCACACGATTGCGGCAGAAACCCGTATTGCCATTCCCGGCGTCCACACCACGGCTGCCTTTCTGCTGAAATACGCCTATCCGCAAGCTGTTTATACGCAGCCCATGCTTTTTTCCCAAATACCGGATGCCGTATTGAGCGGCGTATGCGATGCCGGCGTTTTGATTCACGAAGGTCGGTTTGTGTATCAACAACAGGGTCTGCATCTGATTGCCGATTTGGGGCGATGCTGGGAAGCGCGTACCGGTCTGCCTATCCCTTTGGGAGGCATTGCGGTTTCCCGGGAATTAGACAATGCCTGTCAGGAAAAAATCGCCCGCATCCTCCACCGGAGCATTCGTTACGCGCTGGAACATCCCGAATCCGGAAAAACGTATATACGCCAACACGCACAGGAAATGGAGGAAGAAGTCATCCGACAACATATAGAACTGTTTGTGAACAAATATACGCTGCATATAGGAACAGAGGGACGAAAGGCTGTGGAAGCCCTGCTTTGGGCTGCCCAAAAGCTCCATCCAACCGGCTTGGCCATGCCCGCTTGGGCGGAGTCGGACTTATTTGTACCCCTGTTGGCGTGAATATCCAAAAAAAATCCCATCTTTGTAGCCGTATACAACACTATCTACATGACGACAAGAAAAAAAATCATCGAAATTGCCGATATTACCAAAATATATCAAGTGGGAACCCAAGAAGTACGTGCGTTGAACGGGGTGTCGTTAGATATTTATCAGAATGAATACGTGGCGATTATGGGGCCTTCGGGTTCGGGAAAGTCTACCTTGATGAACTTAGTGGGCTGTTTAGATTCTCCATCTAACGGCAAGTATATCCTTAATGGAACCGACGTGAGCCAAATGGAGGACGACCAGTTGGCCGAAATCCGCAATAAAGAAATCGGGTTTGTATTTCAATCCTTTAACCTGTTGCCCAGATACAATGCCTTAGACAATGTAGCCCTGCCCTTGATTTACGCCGGCCTTCCCCGTCACAAACGGGAAGAGAAGGCTAAAACCGCCTTAGCCTGTGTAGACTTGACCAACCGTATGGAACACAAGCCTAACGAGCTTTCGGGAGGGCAAAAACAAAGGGTTGCTCTTGCTCGGGCCATCGTAAACAGTCCTTCTATTATTTTGGCCGACGAACCTACGGGAAACCTTGATTCCAAGACCTCTATAGACATCATGAATCTTTTTGAGGCCATTTATGCCGCGGGCAACACCGTGATTGTGGTGACGCACGAAGAAGACATTGCCCTCCGCGCCCGCCGGATTGTACGGCTGAGGGACGGCATCATCGAAAGCGACAAAATCAATCCCAATCCCAAAACATCTTGACAACAAGGCATGAAGGTTTATACCAAAACCGGAGACACGGGAAGTACCTCGCTTGTAGGAGGTAAGAGGGTGGCCAAAAATCATCCCCGCGTGGAAGCCTACGGTCATGTAGACGAATTAATCTCGACGATTGGTTTGATTAGGGCATCTTTGGATGGGAACTACCTGTCGGACTGCCTAATACCCATTCAACAGGAATTGATGAGCCTTTCTGCCCATTTGGCCAACGACGGAAGCTGCAAAACACTTCCCCCCCTAAGGCCGGAAGCCGTTTTGGCATTGGAACAGCAGATTGACCGGATGCAGGAGGAACTGCCTCCCCTCGCCGCTTTTGTGCTGCCCGGTCCTCCCATGGCCGCAGCCCATGCCCATTTGGCCCGTACCGTATGCCGCCGCGCAGAACGCTCAGTAATAGCCTTAGGTTCCAACGCCGTGGCTTTGGAGGTCCCAACCTACCTCAACCGACTCTCGGATTTCCTCTTTGTTTTTAGCCGGTATCTGTCGCTGCAACAAGGGGAAACAGAAAATTTTTGGAAGCCGGCTTAGAAAAGCGCAGATTTATTTTTTGTCGTTTTCATTTTTTTCCTTACCTTCGCACTCCCATTGAGGCTATAGATATTTATATTGCTAATGCTTAAATAATTACGAAAATGTATTGGACGTTAGAACTTGCATCAAAGTTGGAAGATGCGCCTTGGCCCGCCACTAAGGACGAACTGGTTGATTATGCTACACGCTCAGGCGCTCCGCTCGAAGTAATAGAAAACCTTGAAGACCTCGAAGATGATGGAGAGGTGTATGACAGTATAGAAGATATTTGGCCCGACTATCCCAGCAAAGAAGATTTCTTCTTTAACGAGGATGAGTATTAAACATGTCGGTAATACTTCAAGCAGAACATCTGCACAAAAGTTTTGGCCCCTTAGTCCTCTTTAACGATATAAACCTGCACATCCGGGAAGGGGAGAAATGCGCTTTGATTGCCCCCAACGGCAGCGGAAAAAGTTCGCTGCTTCGGGTATTGTCGGGAACAGAACCTCCGGAAACAGGGGGGAAGGTGTTTGTACATCCGGGAGTCAGTGTGGGCTATCTCCCTCAAGAGCCTTGGTTTGACCCTGAACACACGCTCTTTGAGGCAGTCTTTTCCTCTGCAAACAAGTCGGCCCTTACCATCCGCCGCTACGAGGAGGCTTTGGCCGAAGGTCATCCCGACAAACTTTCGGAAGCCGTAGCCGCCATGGACAGGGAACAAGTCTGGGATTACGAGCAACGTATTCAACAGATTTTAACTATCTTGGGCATAGCGCATTTAGACCGCCGGGTGGGCAATTTGTCGGGCGGTCAGCGTAAGCGCTTGGCCCTTGCCGCCCTTTTGCTGCGCGAGCCCAAACTTTTTATTTTGGACGAACCCACCAATCATTTGGATACGGATATGATTGAATGGTTGGAGGATTTTTTAGAAAAAAGCCGCTGCACCCTTTTGATGGTAACCCACGACCGCTATTTTTTAGACCGGATTTGCAACCGTATTTATGAATTGGACAGGGGCGTCCTGTACAGCTACAACGGAAATTATACCTGTTATTTGGAAAAAAGGCAGGAGCGCATTGACCGGCAGCAGGCCCAAACCGACCGCGCCCGCAACCTGCTCCGCAACGAATTAGAGTGGATGCGCCGCACGCCTCAAGCCCGTTCCGGTAAGGCCAAATACCGAATCAACGCCTTTTACGATTTAGCCGAAAAGGCCGGCCAATCCTATCGGGAATCCTCGTTGCGCATGAACGTGCAAACTGCCCGCATGGGAAAGAAAATCATCGAGTGTACCAACCTTTGCCATTCCTACGACTCCCTGCCGACCTTATCTCATTTTAGTTATACTTTTTCCCCCATGGAAAAAATCGGAATAGTCGGGCCAAACGGAGTAGGTAAAACCACGTTACTCAAGCTGTTAACAGGCGAGCTTTCTCCCGTATCGGGAAATATAGAAAGGGGGGAAACCGTCCGTTTTGGTTACTACAGTCAAGATGGACTTGCCTTTGAATCCGGACAAAAATTGATTGACGTGGTTCGCCAAATTGCCGAAGTGGTAACTCTAAGCGATGGGAAACAACTCAGTGTTACTGATTTTCTTCAATATTTCCTTTTCCCTCCCGACCGGCACTATGTGTACGTAGACCAACTGAGCGGAGGGGAAAAACGCCGGCTTTATTTGCTTACCGTATTGATGCAACAGCCTAATTTTCTGATTTTAGACGAGCCTACCAACGACCTTGACATCATTACCCTCAACGTCCTCGAAGAATATTTGCAGTCGTTTAAAGGCTGTGTGTTATTGGTGTCTCACGACCGCTATTTTTTGGACAAAATTGCAGACCACCTATTTATATTTGAAGGGGAAGGCAAGGTAAAAGATTTTGTGGGCGACTACAGCGCCTACCACGCCTGCCGCAAACAATCGGAGGAACAAGCCGCCCGTTTTGACCGGCAAAAACAAAAACAGGAACAACTTCGTCAAGAAACATTTCGGCCCCCAAAACCGGAAACCAAACAAAAACGCAGTTTTAAGGAGCAGCGGGAGTTTGAACAACTCGAAATCGAATTAGAAGCCCTCGAACAAGAAAAACAATCCATAGAAACCCGACTTTCTTCAGGCACGCTGACTCTTGACGCCTTGCAGTCCGAATCCCTACGCTTTAAAGAAATCCTCTCATTAATAGACAGCAAAACAGACCGCTGGTTTGCATTAAGCGATTTCTAAGGTTTCAAGTGGTGCCACCACGAATCGAACGAGGGACACAAGGATTTTCAGTCCTTTGCTCTACCAACTGAGCTATGGCACCATGAGGGTTCCCTTTTTGGGACTGCAAAGGTAGGAATATTTTCGATACTATGACATTTTTTTCTAACTTTGCGCCAAAATAATCATCATACCTAATTATATTTATGGCTACTACAGCAGATTTTAAAAACGGCTTGTGCCTTGACTTTAACGGCAAACCCTGCTCCATTGTGTGGTTTCAACACGTAAAACCGGGCAAGGGAGGGGCTTTTGTCAAGGTGAAGATGCGCAACTTGGACAACGGACGTATTTTGGAAAACACCTATACCGCCGGAGAACGAATAGACGTTATCCGCATCGAACGTCGCCCCTATCAGTTCCTGTATAAGGACGATACCGGATTTCACTTCATGCACGGCGAGACATTTGAACAAATAGACCTGCAAGACGATATGGTGGACAATGCCGATTTGATGAAAGAAGGTCAGTTTGTAGAAATGATGTTTCATGCCGACGAGGAGCGGGTATTGACCTGTGAACTTCCGCCCTTTGTGGAGATGGAAGTTACCTACACCGAGCCTGCCGTTAAAGGCGATACCGCTTCTACCAACGCCCAAAAGAGCGCCACCCTCGAAACCGGCGCCACGATTATGGTGCCCCTGTTTATTAATCAAGGAGAACGCATTAAAGTGGACACCCGCGACCGCAGCTATTCCGAGCGGGTAAAATAGCTTTGTGTCAATCTTTATCAATATTTTTGGGAGGAGCTTGTAACAAAAACAGGCTCTTTTCGTTTACTATGTGATGATGAACCAAATTAGCTTTAATACCTTCATTCTTGGTCTGAGACCTAAACTTTACCGCTTTAGCCTCAGCATGCTCAAACGACACGAGTCCGCCGAGGACGTGGTGCAGGAGGTGGGGTTTCGGCTTTGGAAAGGCATCCGTTTGGGTCAAGAGCATCCTCAGTTGGAAGCCTTGGCCATGTGTACCGCCAAGAACCTGTGTATTGATATGTTGCGTAGGAACAACCGTCGGGACGGATACTTGGCGGAAGCCTTGATGGACCACAAAACCCAAACGGTAAAGACGCCTCAAATCATCTTGGAAGAAAAAGATATGCACGCCTTTATATGTAATCTGATTGACCGGTTGCCCCTACAACAGCAAATGTGTATCCGCCTGAGGGATGTGGAAGGCTACGAATTGGACGAAATCGCTCATATATTGGAATGCGACGAGGGAAGCGTGAGGACAAACCTTTCGCGTGCCCGTAAAAGAATCAGAGAACAAATCTTACAACAATGGAACCAATAAACGAAACCACCATCCGCCGACTGTTGGAACGCTACCACGAGGGAGAAACTTCCTTGGCCGAGGAGCGGCAACTGTCTGCCTATTTTACGCAAGCCCAATTGCCCGATGACCTGCTGCCCTACCGCGCGCTTTTTGGTTTTTTTCGGGCCGAGGCTGCCTTTACGCCTCCGGCGGTCAGGCCTCAAAAAATTCGCGCTTTTGGTCCTAAGGTTATTCGCCTGCTGGCTCCCCTGACCGCAGCAGCCGCAGTCCTTATCCTTTATTTTGCCCTACGTCCTCCGGTCAAACCCGATTTTATTTGCTATTTGGACGGGGAGCGTATCTACAACAGGGAGGAGGCCCTGCAGGTGGCCGACCAACAATGGGCGCTTATGACCGCCCAACTTCAAAAGGCCAGCGCCATGGCCGAAAAACTCGAACAAATGACCGATTATACAGAAATTATCCATAAATACATAGCCAAATGAAAAGAAGAATCTTATTAAACATCAGCCTTTTATCTATTACGTGGCTGGTATGCGCCTCAGGCGACTTGACTGCCCAAAACAGGCGTATTAGAACGGTAGACGACCTCTTTAGCGCCTATGAACAGGTAAGGGGTGTGGGCTACATCAGCATTTCTCCCAATTTACTCAAATTGGCCCAATCGGCGGATGCCACAGAGTTGGACGAAGTGTTCAACAGCATTGCATCTCTAAAGATTTTGAACATAGACATCAGACCGGAATCGGAACATTTAGCCAACCAAGTCCGTAAAGACGTACAAGATTTGGTAAAGCAGGGGTCGTTTGAAGAAATTGTAAAGATGAAAGAAGACGAAAGCGATTTTGTGATTTATCTATCTCAAAACAAGAACAAAAACAGCAACGAATTAGAAGCCCTGCTTCTGATGGCCAATCAAAAAGACGAATTAGTATTGATTGGCATTTCGGGAAAAATTACCCATGCGGTGATTGACGCCGTTATGGGAGGTAAAATCGGCATCCTGCCCAAAACAAGCAAATAATTTATTTAAAACACATTACACCATGAATTTTCACAAAATCATCCTTCTATCCGGAGCCTTGGCGCTTTGTTCAACCGCTTTGGCCCAGCAAAACCAAACAGAGCCAACCAGAATCCGAATCGGAGACAACATCATCAGCCTGCAATCTCCCCTAAAGGTGCAATCAGCTGATTTGGACAGCACAAAAGCCGATATAAACATTACGTACAGAACACCGACCCGTACTCCCAAAAAATATCCCCGCCGCAGCGAGCAAATTTATATAGGATTCGGATTTGCCGTACCCACCCGCGAGTCTGACTACCAGCCCATACATTCGGGAAATTCCTTTAACCTCGAAGTCGGGAAGCGTTACCTGTATCATCCTTCCAAGAACTACGCCATAGGCACCTTTTTGCAATACAGTTGCTATTCTTACCGGCTCAAAGACGCATCTCCCTCTTTTATAGGCAGCCGGCCCGAAGGCAACTACCGCGAATTTTTCAGAACCGACAATATCGGCACCGGACTGATACAACGGGTGCAACTCTCTAACCGGACCTCGGCAGAAGCCATTGTGTACGGAGATTATGCTTACAGCAAGCGTTTTATAGTCAAGGGGTATGTGGATGGGAAAAAAGTAAAGGACAAATATCGAGACGGCACCAAGTTCAATCCATTTGGAGCCGGTGCGCAAGCCGGAATTAAATACCAAGGCACAACGCTGTATGCCCGCTACCGCTTTACCAATTTCTTTAACCCCGACCACATCACTCCCGAAGTGCCGCGGTTTTCGATTGGCCTTTGCTTTTCGCTATAACTTCCTTATCATCATCAAGCCGTCTCGAAGGGGAAGCAGCAGGTTCTCTACCCTTGGGTCGGCTTGAACTTTGGCGTTAAAGGCGGCAATCCCTTGAGTTTGGAGGTCGGGAGATAAAGGTTCTTCCAATACCTTACCGTCCCAAAGCACATTGTCGGCCAAAATGATGCCGCCTACGCGCAGCTTTGCCACAGCCACTTCGTAATAAGCCGCATATTCCCGTTTGTCTCCGTCTATAAACACCAAATCAAAGGTTTCGTCAATATGGGGGATTAGGGCTAAGGCGTCTCCTATATGCAGCACCATCTGCGCCCTCTTTCCCGACCGGTCAATGGCTTCACGAATAAGGTCTTCCAACTCGTCGTTACATTCAATCGTGTGCAGCACTCCTTCCGGCCCCAATCCTTTGGCCAAGCACAATGCCGAATAACCCGTAAATGAGCCTATTTCCAAAATCCGCTTGGGGGCCAATATGGAGCTAATCATAGACAAGAACTTTCCTAAAACCGGTCCCGACAACATACGGGGATGAACCGCCCGCAAATGGGTTTGGCGCTCTAACCAGTTCAGCACCTCGTCCGGCGGGGATGTGTGGCTTTGCAAATAGCTGTCTATATGGGTCATGGCTTATATATACAGCAAGGTGGACATGGCTTGAGGACTAAAAAGCTCTTGAGCAACTTCCATCAGCTCCAAAGCGGTAACGGCCCTCACCCGTTCGGTCAATACCTCAAGGGGTTCTACCTTGCCGTAGACCATAACGCTTTTGAGCTGGTTTAGGCATTTGGATTCTGCGTTGTCGGCAGCAATGGTCATTTGTCCGATTAACTGCTTTTGGACGCTATGTAATTGTCTGGGCGTAAGGGGGGCCTGACAAAGTTTGTTTAATTCCATACGAATCAAATCAAAACAACGCTTCCAATCGTTTCTGTCCGAGCCAAAATAAATTCCGGCCACCCCGCTGTCGGAATAAGGGGTATAGGAGGCCTCTACATTGTACACCAATCCGTATTTTTCCCTCAACAGCAGGTTAAGGCGGGCGTTGGGTGAAAAGCCGCCCAAAAGGTTGGTTAAAAGAGCAAGGGCAATGCGCTTGGGTTCTGAGTATGAATAGGCCCGGACTCCCATTAGGCAGTGGGCCTGATGGGTGCGGCGGCGTTTTTCCATAAAAAAGGGAGCGGGCAAATCCCCTTGAAACGAAGGAGGGGCCAAAAAAGACGCCGAATTAAGGTCAAAGTACCGATGTGCAAGGGTTTGCATCAAGCGTTCCGAGATATTGGCCACTACGGAAAGCACCATTTGCGAAGGCACAAAATAGCGGCAGACAAAGTCAAAGAGGTCAGAGGATTTAACCAATGCAAGGGAATGACGGGTTCCCAAAATGGGGGCAGACAGGGGGTGGCCGTCAAACAGTAGCTGGTCAAACTCATCTACAATCAATTCGGAAGGGCTTTCTTTATAGGAACTGATTTCATCTGCAATCACTTCTTTTTCTTTGGCTAACTCTTGAGTCGGAAAAGTCGAATGGAAAAAAATATCCGACAACAAATCAAGGGCCTTAGCCAAATCTTCTTTGAGTACCGTGGCGTGTACCACCAATTCTTCTTTGGTCGTATAGGCGTTTAACTCTCCGCCCAAACGCTCCAATCGATTATTAATGTGGAAGGCGCCGCGCTTTTGGGTGCCCTTAAAAAGCATATGCTCTGTTAGATGCGCCAGTCCGTTTAAACGCGGAGGCTCCATGCGCGAACCGGCGGCAACCCCCAAGGCGCAATAGGCTACGGGGGCGTTCACCGGAGTAAAAACACACTTCAATCCCGATGACAAATAAAATATATATGCCGATTCTGCCTTCATACATCAATAAAGGCGCAAAATTACAGAATATTTCCTATTTTTGTCGTTTATGGAACATTTTGTTGTATCGGCCAGAAAGTATCGGCCACAGCGTTTTGACACCGTTTTGGGGCAAAACAATATTGCCGCCACCCTCAAGAACGCCATCTTGAGGAAGCAGTTAGCCCATGCTTACCTGTTTTGCGGCCCCCGCGGCGTGGGCAAAACCACCTGCGCACGGATTTTTGCCAGAACCATTAATTGCGCCAATCCCACGCCCGACTTGGAAGCCTGCGGGGAATGTGAATCCTGCCGCTCTTTTGCAGAAGGACGCTCTTATTGCATCCACGAATTGGACGCCGCTTCTAATAATTCGGTAGAAGATATTAGGCAATTGATTGAACAAGTGCGTATTCCTCCACAAATCGGGAGCTACAGCGTGTACATCATCGACGAGGTACACATGCTCTCGCAAAGCGCTTTTAACGCTTTTCTTAAAACCTTGGAGGAACCCCCTTCCTACGCCCTTTTTATTTTGGCTACCACCGAGAAGCACAAAATTTTACCCACCATATTGTCGCGCTGTCAAATCTTTGATTTTAATCGAATCGGAGTATCCGAAATGGCCAATGCTTTGGCCCAAATTGCCAAGAGGGAGGGGATAGACATTGAGCCCGAAGCCTTGCACGTTTTAGCCGTTAAAGCCGACGGGGCCATGCGGGACGCCCTTAGCTTATACGACCAAACCATCGCTTTTTGCGGCAATACCGTAAGTTACCGGCAGGTCATTGCCAACCTCAACGTGCTGGATTACGAATATTATTTTAAGCTCTGCGGCTGTTTTTTGGAACACAACTACATGGATGCCCTCCATATTTTTGACGAAGTATTGGCAAAAGGCTTTAACGCCCTGCATTTTATTGCCGGACTTAGCAGCCACTTCCGCGACCTTTTGGTCAGCAAAGAACCTGCCACCCTGCCCCTGCTCGAAATGAGTCCGGCTTTGGCCGAACATTACGCCAAACAAGCTGCATCTTGCTCTTTTTCTTTTCTATATGAAGCCCTGCGGATTTGCGCCGCCTGCGAAACCGGTTATAAATCCAGCGGCAACCCCCGCCTGCATATCGAATTAAATCTTATCAGATTGGCCCATATTGGCTTTGGGGAACAAGCCTCCATCTCCACTCCCGCCCCAAGCATCAAGCCGCCTGCATCTATGGCTGCTCCCAAACCGGCAGAGACTCCCCCGCCCCAAAAAGCCGCACCCGAAGCTCCTGCTCCGTCTAAGGGATTTTCTATCAATGCTATGCTCAAAGAAGAACAACAAAAAGCTAAAGAACAGCCTGCGGCTCCCCCTC
This sequence comes from Bacteroidales bacterium, assembly GCA_009784635.1. Taxonomy (GTDB): domain Bacteria; phylum Bacteroidota; class Bacteroidia; order Bacteroidales; family UBA932; genus WRBG01. Next base: position 11,381 of record WRBG01000045.1, read on the forward strand.
CAGAAATGGCCGACACCCCCTTTGACTCCGAACAGTTGTTTGCCGCTTGGAACCGCTTAGCCGACTCCTACAAAACCCTTCCTCGACTCAACGCCACGATTGCCTCCGGCAAACCCCGGATAGAAAACGACCTGCAAATATTTTTTGAAGTGGAAAGCCCCGCCCAGCGGGAATGGATGGAGCAAAAATGCCTCGGCGCCATGACCGCCTTCTTAAAACAAGAACTTAATAACAGCTTGCTTAGTCTTTCTTTAGAGGTTAAACCCGTAGACCAAACCGACAAAAGCCGGCTCTACATGCCCGAAGAAAAAGCCAAATTTCTTTTTGAAACCCAGCCTGAGGCCAAGGAGTTGAGCAAAGACCTCAACCTAAGCCTCGTTTAGTAAAATCGCCCGAATATGCGCTTACACAGCACCAACTTAGTAAAAAAATACGGCTCCCGTACCGTGGTTAAAGGCGTTTCCATATACGTTGACCAAGGAGAAATTGTGGGACTTTTGGGGCCCAACGGAGCCGGCAAGACCACCAGTTTCTACATGATTACGGGGCTTATCAAGCCCAATGCCGGAAAAATCTACCTCGACAACGAGGACATTACCGATTTTCCCATGTACAAGAGGGCCCAAAAAGGATTGGGCTATTTGGCTCAAGAAGCCTCCATTTTCAGACGTTTAAGTGTAGAAGACAACCTGTTGTCGGTTATGGAGGTGTCGGGATTATCCAAGCTGGAGCGCATGAACAGG
>WRBG01000046.1 GCA_009784635.1 Bacteroidales bacterium
TCTAATCGGGTACTTGCATCCACTACCGACTTGGCCAATACAGCGGCAATCGGTTCGGTTACATGGCTCAAGGCAATGTCTAAAGTAGGGGCCAAATAGGATTCAATTTCCAGAGCAATCCGGGTCATGGTTTCCACAGCTTCTACGGGATATTTTCCCTTGGCCGTCTCTCCGCTCAGCATAATGGCGTCGCTATGCTGGTAAATAGCGTTGGCCACGTCGCTCACCTCTGCACGGGTAGGACGGGGATGTTCAATCATGGAATGGAGCATCTGGGTGGCAATAATCACCGGTTTTCTACGAATCCGGCAGGTATGGATGATTTTACGCTGGATGACCGGAATCTTCTCGGCCTCAATCTCTACGCCCAAGTCGCCTCTGGCCACCATTACCCCATAGGCCAAGTCTAAAATTTCGTCCAAATTATCTACGCCCTGTTGGTTTTCGATTTTGGCAATAATCTTCATGTGGTTGTTGCGGGTGTCGAGTATGGATTGTACTTCCTGTATGTCTTGGCGGTTACGCACAAAGGAGTGGGCCACAAAATCCAAATCCTCGTCCATGGCCCAGCGAAGAAACTGTTTATCTTTTTCGCTGACCGAGGGGAGTTGAATCGGAACATTGGGAACATTGATGCTTTTGCGCCCGTATATTATGCCGTTATTGCGGGCTATGCAATGCAAAAAGCCTTCCTTTTTTTCGGCTACGGTCAAGGCTATGTCTCCGTCGTCGATCAAGATAGAGGCGCCTATAGGCACACTGTTGACAAAGTGGGAATCATTGGCATAGAGCGTATTGCCGGAAGAAAGTTGTTCCGGATTTCCTCCAAACAGCAGACTGTCTCCCGTTTTAACTTCAATACCTTGATTATCTACGGTGGACGTCAAGCGGATTTCCGGCCCCTTGGTATCAATCAATATGGCGATGGTATCCGATACCGCCCGTATGTTGGCTACAATCTGACCGGCATCTTGGAGCGTCAGATGGGCGGAATTGATTCGGGCTACGTTCATTCCCGCTTCAAAAAGCGATTGGATAAAAGGAATGGAGCAATTTTGGTCGGAAATGGTGGCGACTATTTTGGTTTTCTTTGGTTTCATGAAAATTAAATGTGTAAATTTGCGGCAAAAATATAAAAAATGGGCATGGACCGGTCGAAGAAACAAGAATCCATACAGGATTTTTTGACGTATCTGCGTTTGGAACGATGCTTGGCTCGCAACACCTTGTTGGCATATAAGGCTGATTTGGAGAAGTTTTGTGCCTATTTGGAGCAGGAGAAACAGGAGGGTAATCCCGAGCTGGCGGGCGAGGATACCATCAGGGGTTTTGTGGGTTTTATTCATAAATCCGGACTCGCCGAGCGGTCTCAAGCCCGCATTCTGAGTGCCTTGCGGGCTTTTTACACCTTCCTGCAGATAGAAAGACGCATAGAAAACGACCCGATGGAAATCATTGATTCGCCCAAAATCGGGAAATATTTGCCCGTAGTGTTGGGCGTAGGCGAAGTAAAGGCCCTGCTTGGTTCGTTGGATTTGAGCCATCCTCAAGGGCATAGAAACTTGGCCATTTTAGAACTGATGTATGGCTGCGGATTAAGGGTCAGCGAGTTGATTAAACTAAGGTTGAGCGACCTTTTTTTTAAGGAAGCATTTATCCGGGTGAGGGGTAAAGGGAGCAAACAACGCTTGGTCCCGGTAGGCAAACCGGCCATAAAGGCGGTGGAGTTTTGGATGCGGCAACGCCGCCTGATGCCTGTAGTCAAATCCGGTCGGGATATTGTTTTTTTGAATCGGCATGGGGCGCCCTTAACCCGCGAAATGATATTCCTCATAGTCAGGGAACAGGCTAAAACAGCCGGTATTAACAAAGCCATATCGCCCCATACCCTTCGTCATTCCTATGCCAGTCACCTTTTGGAAAACGGGGCAGATTTGCGCATCATCCAACAGCTGCTTGGGCACGAAAGCATACTTACCACCGAAATATACACCCATTTGGACGCCTCCAAATGGCAGGCTTCCATATTGGAGCATCATCCGCGGCGGAAAAGAAAATATTTCCAAGGACGCCTGTTGTTGGATAAAGAAAATAGTGCTACCTTTGCCGATTCTTTGCGGGTATGGCGTAATTGGTAGCCGCGCCAGACTTAGGATCTGGTGCCGAAAGGCGTGGGGGTTCGAGTCCCTTTACCCGCACTTACCGTTAAATGTGTATGAATGAATATTGAACAAAAACAAAGCGATGCCCTGTCCGCCACTATAGGCCTTACCATAGAGCCGACTAATTATGCGGACCGCGTCAAAAAGAGTTTAAACGAATTTCGCCGGAATGCGGAAATCAAAGGCTTTAGAAAAGGTATGGTACCCATGGGTTTAATCCAAAAAATGCACGGCCGTACCGCTCTGCTCGAAGAAGTAAACAAATTGATGTCAGAAGGCGTTAATCAATACATCAACGACAACAAAATCAAGATTATCGGAGAGCCCCTCCCCAACGATGAGCTTCAAGAGTCCATAGACTGGGACCGTGCCGAAAGTTTCACCTTTGTGTTTGACTTGATGTTGGCCCCCAAAGTGGAGCTGAGTTTTACAGCCGATGACCACATTCCCTTAAAAGAGCCGGAAATCACTCAAGCCGATAAAGACGAGTATTTGGCGTCTTTGTGTAAGCAGCACGGACAGCTGACTGACTTGGAAGAAGCCGAAGGGGAAGATTTTCTCAAAGTAGATATGAATCAAGGCGGCAAAACGATAAACGATGCCTATATCTCCTTGAAAACCATCGCAAAAAAGAGCCTCAAGAAACCTTTTATCGGCGTAAAGGTGGGGGATACGGTAGAGATAGACATAGTCAAAACCTTTCCCAATGACACCGACCGCGCCGCCTTGCTCAAAGTTAAAAAGGAGGAATTGGACAACGATAATCCCCTTTGGCAGCTAACGGTTTTGGAAATAAAACGCTTTGCCCCTGCGACCCTTAATCAGGAACTGTTTGACCGGGTGTTGGGTCCGGGGCAGGCGGACTCTCCCGAAGCCTTTACGGATAAGGTAGAAGAACGTATGCGCAGGGAATTTGAGGCGGAGCGCGACTATCGCTTTATGCTCGACGCCCGCGCTTATGCAATCAGCAAGAGCGCGATTGCCCTTCCGGACGCCTTGCTTAAACGCTGGTTGCACTACAGCAACGACGGTAAGTTCTCTATGGAAGAAATCGAACGCGATTACGAAGACTTTGCCCGCGACTTCCGCTGGCAGTTGGTGCGCGAATACCTCATGCAGGAGAACAATATACAGATAACCAAAGAAGATTTAATGCACCATGCGTATCAAGTAGCCCAATATCAGTTTGCCATGTACGGGCTTCATTCGGTGCCCGCCGAGCATTTGGAAAAATACGCCAAAAGTTTGTTAGACAATGAGAAAGAGTATCGTCGCATTTTTGAAAAAGTAGAAGACGATAAAGTCATAGCGCTTATCCGTACTCAAGTAAGTGTAGATATCGATAAAGTTCCTTTCTCCCAAATACGCGCCATGTCATGAAATCAGCATTTGAACAATATGCCCGTGGCCATTTAGGTATCAGCAGTTTGGCCCTGCACCGCTACCAGAGTTTCAGCAGCGGTTATATCAATCCTACCATTATAGAGGAACGCCAGCTCAATGTGGCGGCCATGGACGTCTTTTCCCGTTTGATGATGGACAGGATTATCTTTTTAGGCGTTCCTATTACCGACGATGTGGCCAATATTATACAGGCTCAGTTGCTCTTTTTGGATTCTGCCGACCCGGGTAAAGATATTCAACTTTACATCAACAGCGCCGGAGGAAATGTATATGCGGGCTTGGGCATTTACGATACCATGCAACTCATTAGCTCGGATGTGGCAACCATCTGCACCGGTATTACCGCCTCCATGGCCGCCATCCTTCTTACCGCCGGAGCCCCCCAAAAGCGTTCGGCTTTGCCCCATGCACGGGTGATGATTCACCAGCCCATGGGCGGGGTAGAAGGTCAGGCTTCCGATATTGAAATTACCGCACGGGAGATTGCCAAGCTCAAAAGGGAGCTTTACGAGATTATTGCCCTGCATACGGGCAAAGCCGTTAAAGTCATAGAAAAAGACGCCGACCGCGACTATTGGATGACCGCAAACGAGGCCGTATCCTACGGCATGATAGACGAAGTGCTTACCCGGGCAAAAAGAAAATAGAATGGCCAATAAACGCAATACCTACAGATGCGGTTTTTGTGGCCGGGACGAATACGAAGTAAGGCTGTTGATTAGCGGCGAGGCAGGTATTTCCATTTGCAACGACTGCGTGGAATATGCCATGGAATACGTGCGGGAGTTAGAGGTGGAGCAGCCGCAGGCAAAAGGAGCTAAACCCGTTCCGGCAGTCAAAACCGTTACGCACAAGCCCAAAGAAATACGCGCTTTCTTGGACCAGTATGTTATAGGTCAAGACGAGGCCAAAAAGTTCCTCTCGGTAGCCGTATACAACCATTACAAACGCATAGACAACCCCATACAGGATAATCTTGAATTGGAAAAATCCAACATCCTGCTGATTGGCCAGACAGGAACCGGTAAAACCCTGCTGGCTAAAACCATTGCTCGGATGCTCCATGTACCTTTTGCCATTGTGGACGCCACCGTACTCACAGAGGCGGGCTATGTGGGCGAAGACGTGGAAAGCATCCTTACCCGTCTGTTGCAGGAGGCCGACTACAATGTTGCTTTGGCCCAGCGGGGCATTGTATTTATCGACGAAATTGATAAAGTTGCCCGCAAAAGCGACAATCCCTCCATTACCCGAGACGTTTCGGGAGAAGGGGTGCAGCAAGCTCTGCTCAAATTGTTGGAAGGGTCCGTAGTCAACGTGCCGCCGCAGGGAGGGCGCAAACACCCCGAACAGCGGATGATTGCCGTAGACACCAAAAATATTTTGTTTATTTGCGGAGGCGCTTTTGAAGGCATAGACCGCAAAATCGCCCAGCGGCTGAATACGCAAGTAATAGGTTACGGCAGTCATAAACAGCGGGAAAAAATAAATCGAGATAATTTAATACAATACGTGGCCCCTCAAGATTTGAGGGCCTATGGCCTAATTCCCGAAATCATTGGTCGCCTGCCGGTGCTGACCTATTTGAGCGCTTTAGACAGAGGCGCCCTGCGCTCCATACTTACAGAGCCAAAAAATGCCTTGATTAAGCAATACACCCATCTTTTTGCCTTGGACGGCATCAAACTTAGTTTTGCCGAGGAGGTGCTGGATTATATTGTGGACACCGCTTTGGCCTATAAATTAGGAGCCAGAGGGCTGCGCTCTATTTGCGAGGCCATTATGGTGGACGCCATGTACGAAATGCCCTCCGAAAAGAAAAAGACTTTGAACATCAATTTGGACTACGCCAAAGACAAAGTGGAGCGTTTAACCGGTAGCTTGGAGGCCCAAAGTTCGGCGGCATAGGCCTTGTTCATAAATTTTTTTTATATTTGCCTGATGAATCAGTCATATAAACTAAATTTTGAACTATGTCAACCATTAAATCTTACATCGAAGAAAATCAAGCTCGTTTTTTAGATGAGCTATTTGTATTATTACGCACTCCGTCAATAAGTTCTCTCAAAGAACATGCTCCGGACATGCAACGCTGCGCCGACCAATTGGTAGAAGCCCTAATCAGTGCAGGAGTTGACCGTGCCCAAGTCTATCCCACCGCCGGACATCCGGTAGTTTTTGGAGAAAAAATAATTGACCCTTCGTTTCCTACCGTACTCATTTACGGACATTATGATGTTCAGCCCGTAGACCCGCTCAACCTTTGGGACAGTCCGCCTTTTGAACCCCAAATTAGGGACGGCGCTATTTACGCGAGGGGAGCCAACGACGACAAGGGACAGTTGTTCATGCACATCAAAGCCTTGGAATACATGTTGCTTACCCAAAAATTAACCTGCAACATTAAATGTCTTTTTGAAGGAGAAGAAGAAATCGGCTCGGCCAACCTGAGCGCTTGGGTCTCCGACCATGTTGATATGTTGGCCTGCGACACCATTTTGGTTTCGGATACCACCATGTTGGGCGAGAATATCCCCTCTATTAACTGCGGCATGAGGGGTTTAGCATATGTAGAAGTAGAGGTAACAGGCCCCAACAAAGACCTTCATTCGGGCCACTACGGAGGGGCGGTAGCCAATCCCATCAATGTGCTTTGCCGTATGATAACCTCGCTTATAGACAGCAAAGGCAGGGTTACTGTAGAAGGATTTTATGACGATGTGGTTGAACTGAGCGCCGAGGACCGCGCCATGTTGGCCCGGGCTCCTTTTGATGAGGAACACTACAAAAAATCAATAGGCGTAAAAGAGGTAGAAGGAGAGGAGGGGTATTCTTCTTTGGAGCGCACCGGTATTCGTCCCTGTTTGGACGTCAACGGTATATGGGGAGGCTACACCGGCGAAGGCGCCAAAACCGTGATTGCTTCCAAGGCTTTTGCCAAAATATCCATGCGCTTGGTACCCAATCAAGACAACAAAAAAGTCGCCCGCCTTTTTGCCGAACATTTCACCCGGATTGCTCCCTTGGGCGTACAGGTGAAGGTAACGCCGCACCACGGAGGACAAGGCTTTTTAACCCCCATTTCCTCGCCGGTATACAAGGCGGCATCCCAAGCGATACACGAAGTCTACGGCATTGAGCCCGTTCCTTCCCGCGGCGGCGGCAGCATCCCCATCTTGGCCGAATTGCAGGACATACTTGGCGTCAGCCCCCTGCTTATGGGATTTGGATTGGAGCGCGACACCATCCACTCTCCCAACGAAAGCTACCTCATTAGCCAGTTTACCAAAGGCATAGAGTCCATTGTAAAGTTTTTTGAGTATTATCCGGTTTAGTGATTTCTAAGCCATCCGCGAACCCCTCAAGAATACAAAGAATACGTGGTTTCATAGGCAAAAATTGACTATCTAAAACAGATTATCTAAAACAGATAATGTTTTTTGTTATATTTGCAAAAATAATTGGTAATGAAAAATATCTTAAATCCTTTTATAGTAAAAGGATACTTGTCAAAAGAGTATTTTTGCGATAGAGAAAATGAGTTAATCACGTTACACAGGAATGTGCAAAATGGTGCAAATACCACACTTATTTCTCCCAGAAAAATGGGAAAATCAGGCCTAATTCTTCGTTTTTTTGAAGATTTTTCGGTAGATGGCAGGGCGCCTATCTATGTTGACATTTATTCGTCCCGCTCTCTATCCGATTTCATTAAACTGATGACAGAGGCGATACTGATTAAATTCCCCGAAAAGAGTACGATTGGCAAAAGGTTTATGAAAATGTTAAGAGGATTGAGACCATTGATTAGTTTTGACCCATTTACCGGCGCCCCTCAAATTCAAATCGGATTTCAATCTTCACAAGAAGCCGTTTATACTTTACAGGGGCTTTTCACTTTCTTGGATGAGCAAAATATACAGATTATCATAGCTATTGATGAGTTTCAGCAAATTGGAACATACCCCGAAAAAAATGTCGAAGCCATATTAAGGACATACATTCAACCCTTAAAGAATATTCAATTTATCTTTTGCGGAAGCGACAAGTCGATGATGACGGAGATGTTTACCCACGCAAAGCGTCCGTTCTTTGGCAGCACACGTTTGCTCTATTTAGACAAGATAGAAAGTAGCGCATACGGGGCGTTTATTCGAAGTCATTTTGAGTCTAATAGGAAGCAGATTCAAGACGAAGCCCTGTCAGCGATTTTAATGTGGACAAAGTCGCATACGTTTTACACCCAAAATTTGTGCAACTATATCTTTTCAATGAAGAACAATATTGTTGATATTAGCGTTGTTAAGCAAGCAATGGCCAATATCCTAAAAGAGAACGAATCGTTCTTTTTCCAATACCGGCAACTACTTACTCCCGACCAATGGAATTATATGATAGCGGTAGCCAAAGAAGGCCAAATCACACAGGTGACCTCCCAAAAGTTTATCTCAAAATACAACATCAAAACTCCCGCCAATTCGAGAAGGATTCTCAAATCGCTGATAGAAAAAGAGCTGATTTTGGAGAATGTGTCTAATGAAAAATCAACGTATCAAATATATGACCTCTTTTTGTCAAGGTGGTTGGAGTCGAAATATTAAGACTTTAGTTTCCAGTGTCTTTGGATTTCTCCAACCCAAAGCACTACCGAAGTGCATCCGATAATAATAAGCCAGTCTGTTAGATGCAGGGCTGTTACGTTAAACATTTCGCCGCCGGCAGTAACAATAAACCACTGTCCGGCAATAATGGCCAATGCGGTAAAAAGGAACCCCTTGCACGCGCCAAGTGATGCCAGCGCTGACTTCCCGCTCATAAAGGCTTTGGCGTTGAACATATTCCAAAACTGTAAAAATACAAAGATGGTGAAGAACAGCGAGAGTTCGTAAGCCGATAATCCGTTGCCTTGACTGAAATCAAAGAAACTGCGTCCGAAATCTGCACAGTTGAATTGGGTGAGTGAAGTAATATCTGCATGTTTGAAATATTGTAGCAAGCCAAATAGCAACACAACAAAGATAATCCCTACGCCCAAAATATTTTTTGCCATTGCCTTAGTGATGATATGGTCGGTGGTTTTACGGGGCTTTTCCTGCATGACCTTTTCATTGGGCGGCAAGGAGGCAAGCGCAAGTGCGGCAAAGGTATCCATAATCAGATTTACCCACAGCATTTGCGTAACGGTCAATGGAGATTCCGTGCCGAGAAACGCCCCAATCAATACAATCAGACAGGCAACTACATTGATGGTCAATTGAAACAAAATAAATCGTTGGATGTTTTGATACAGGGAACGCCCCCACATAACCGCCCTCGAAATACTGTTGAATGAGTTGTCGAGAATGGTAATATCGCTTGCTTCCTTGGCCACGGATGTGCCGTCCCCCATGGAGAGTCCCACCTGTGCAGCGTTTAGGGCGGGCGCATCGTTGGTGCCGTCTCCGGTTACAGCAACTACTTGGTTTTTAATTTGCAAGAGTTGTACCAACCGTTGTTTGTCCATGGGACGGGCGCGGGACAGGATTTTCAGATTCAAAATTCTGTCTAACAGGGACTCGTCGCTCATCGCCGCAAATTCCGTTCCGGTGAGGTGGTGTGCTTCGGGTTCGTTTTGTTCCCATAGACCGATTTGGCGACCGATTTCTTTTGCCGTCCCCGGCGTATCGCCCGTAACTATGGCTACGCGGATACCCGCATGGAGGCAGGTTTTCACCGCTTCGGGAGCATCGGAGCGGACAGGGTCGGAAATGGCCACCATCCCCATGAACGAAAGACGAGCGTTTTGTAATTTGCCCTCATGAATATATACGGTCTGGTCCGCGTCTTCGATAATCTGATAGGCAAATCCCAAAGTTCGCATTGCCTTATTTTGATAATCAAGTAGTCGGGCATGAATGTTTTCTTTTGCGACCGGAATGTTTGTACACAAATCGAGCATCATTTCGGGGGCGCCTTTTACATACAACACCTTTTTATTAAACAACGGCGATTGTACAATAGTCGCCATATATTTGCGTTCTGTGGAAAATGTTAGCTGTTCCACCATCTTTGCATGTTCACGCAAAGGCAGGTAATGTACGCCCCTTTCATGCAGCCAAAGCAATAAAGCCCCCTCGGTAGGATTGCCCAATGCCTTGATTTTAGACGTGTCGGAATAATCGAGATAGGCTGTAGAATTGACGGCAATACCCTCGTCGACAATGTCTGGGGAATCATAAAAATCACAGTTCCAAACCTTCATTTGGTTTTGTGTGAGCGTACCTGTTTTGTCTGTACATATTACGGTGGTCGCGCCCATTGTTTCGCAGGCGTGCATGTTGCGCACAAGGTTGTTGGTCAAAAGCATACGCTTCATACTCAACGCTAAACTCAATGTAACGCTCATCGGCAAGCCTTCCGGTACCGTAACCACAATAATGGTAACGGCTATCATGATGGTTTGAAGTGCATAACCACTAAAGTGCAGCCAATTATCTACGTACAATCCGCCTGCGGCAACAAAATAACTGATACAACGCCCCAAAATAATGCAAGCAGCAATAACATAACTTGCTTTGGTAATTAAGTTTGCCAATTTATTCAATTGCTGATTGAGCGGTGTTTCCACGCTGTTATCTATTTGCGCACCCTCATATACTTTGCCGTATTCGGTGGCATCGCCCACTTTTATAACCCGCATAATCCCATGTCCTTCAACAACGCTTGTCCCCTTCATGGCATGATGGGAAGGGTAGGTCGCGTCTTTTGCGAAATGGGCAGGATTGACTGTTTTTTTACAGACAGGTTCGCCGGTAAGCGTAGATTCATTGATTTGCAGCGAGACCGCCTCCAATAATTCACCGTCCGCGGGTACTTCTTCGCCTACTTCCAAAATCACCACGTCTCCAACGACAACCTCTTTTTTAGTGATTTGACAAACATTCCCATTGCGAATGACTTTGACCAATGTGTCGTCATTGACCTTGTGCAGCGCTTCAAATTTTTTGTTGGCGTTCCACTCAAAAGAGAAGCCGATAATCGTTGCCAACAGTATGGCAATCAGAATACCGGCAGGCTCCAAAAAAACACTTGCCGTTCCATGTCCCGAGAAAAATTCATAGAAGGAAACGCCGACTGACAACGCTAATGCCACCAACAGAATAACAATAATGGGGTCGGTAAACTTCTCCAAAAATAATTTCCACAACGGCTCTTTGGGAGGAGGCGTTAACATGTTCTCGCCGTGTTGCTTGCGGCTTTCAATAACCTGCGCGTCTGTTAAACCCGCATAATGATGCTTGGTGTTCATATATACCATATATTCATGCAAAAGTAAGGTTTCCCATACACAGTTCCAAATGTCATAATTTTTACTACCTTTGCCAGCTCGTGCGACAAGTACGCAAGGCAGTGATAAAGTAACGATGCAGAAACCGTTTGCAAAATATATAATAGTTATTTCTCTGTTGTTGATATACCTCAACAGAGGGCTGTTGGTGTGTCCCTATGAAATGGAAAATCAGGGAGAAGCGGAAATAAATAGCGTTATTGAGTGGGTTTCAGAATGGATTACCGGTGAAAGTAACGATATGGACGAAGATGGCGACTCACAAACAGATTTGAGTCTTGCAAGGACTATCCAGCATGATTTTTTGCAACAAGTGACTCACCTTGAATATGCAAACTTGCTTTCGAACAATGTAGAAAAAAACAGATTCAGCTATAAGGAAAATCTTCTCATGCAAGATTTTTGTTTCCCGATTGACTATCCTCCGGAAAGCTAATTGTATACTTTTTATTTTTAGTAATCAATTTTTTAACTTTTTATGCAATGAAAAGAAAGTATTTCATTATGCTTATATTGTTCCCTGTAAGCATATACGCTCAGCAGTCCGAGGCGGTAAGGCTCAACAGGGAAGAAATGGAAGCCATTTTTTTGAAACAGAACCTTGCGCTGATTGCCGAGAAAATGAACATTGGCATCGCCGACGCGGAAATAGCGCAGGCAAAAGTATGGGAAAATCCCGTATTAACTGTGCATGATGCAAATTTGTGGACCAGCTATACGCAATTTTCTGTTGAACTGAGCCAAATCATACATACAGCGAATCAGCGCCGCAAAGAGGTTGCGGTACAGAAAGTGTCGAAAGAAATAGCGATACAGCAATTTGGCGAAACGCTCAGAGGGCTGAAAGTAGAACTTCGCCGGAGCATCAACGAAATAGATTATTTCCGGCAGTATGAAGCAGTATTGGTAAAA
>WRBG01000047.1 GCA_009784635.1 Bacteroidales bacterium
CCCCCGCACCGCCATCCTCCGCTTTATGGCGGCCAACGGCGACAAGGTTGCGGTAACGGTAACACAAAACCCGTCTGACCCCACGCCTCCTGCCCCTTTAGGCGAGGTAATTGTATACGACGGCTCTAACCACGAGGTATTGAAGCCGGGCCCCTTTGGATGGTGGGACGACGAAAATTGCCTGTATCCCTCCTTGACTTCTTGGACCTACAATCAAGTCAGCCTTACGGGCGGAACTGTTATCTTTGTTTATGGCGGCTTAGCCAATGCCGAGGGCGCAACTGTGGCCCATAATACCGTTACCATGAGCGGCGGTGAGGCATCGGACTTGACTGGCGGCTGGAGTCTGAACGGAGACGCTGCCAACAACAGCGCGCATATGAGCGGCGGTAATCTGCAACATATCGACGGCGGCACTGGTTTTAGAGACGCTATAGGAAACCGCGCCATCGTCAGCGGCGGCGAAGTGTTTAGTGTTTACGGCGGCTATAGTATGTCCGGAGACGCTACCGGCAACCACGTCATCATCAGTGGTGGTACGGTGTTCGGACTAGTATGTGGCGGGGGTGGCCCGGGAAGTGCTACAGGAAATACAGTAAGCCTAAGCGGAACGCCGAACCTAAGCAATGCGGGTATTACTGGCGGCCGGTCTTTTGCGGGAGGCGCCGCTACCGGCAACACTTTGGAAGTAACAGTGCAGCATCCGGGCGTGGAAGCTAAGACAATAGGGAACTTTGACAAAGCCGTCTTTTACCTGCCCCATAACGCGGCAGACGGCGATGTCTTGCTCAAAGTTTCCGCCGGTTGGTCCGACTTGTCGGGAGTTACCATAGACATTGATTTTGCAGACATCATTCCGTCCTTGAAAGTCGGGGATATGATAACACTGATTGACAGCCATAGCCTTGATGCCCCTCTGAACAACAACCAAATCGTCAGCAAAAACGGCTACTCCTTTCTCGTATTTACAGAAGACGACAAGCTCTATGCACAAGTAACGGCCACGCCGTCCGACCCCACGCCCCCGACCCCTTCAGGCGAGATAATTGTATACGACGGCTCTAAGCCCGATATGTTGAAGCCGGACCCCTTTGGATGGGGCAGCGGTGTTTGGCTATATCCTTCCATGACTTCTTTGGCTTACAATCAAGTCAGCGTTACGGGTGGATTTGTTGAGAATGTTTGTGGTGGCGTAACCGATGTCGAGGGCGCAACGGTGGCCCACAATACCGTTACCGTGAGCGGCGGTGAGGCGGAGTTTGTTTATGGCGGCTATAGTATGTTCGGAGACGCTACCGGCAACCACGTCATCATCAGTGGCGGCGCTGTAACCTCAATAGTAATGGGCGGCATCAGCGATAGCGGTAACGCCTCAGGAAATAAGGTAACACTAAGCGGAACGCCGGACCTAAGCCGTGCGGGCATTTTTGGCGGCGTGTCTCCGCTTGAGGACTGGTATGTGAAGACCGGCAACATCCTTGAAGTGAGAGCGCCGCGTACAGGAATGGAAGTCAGGGACATAGGGGAATTTAATAAAGTCGTCTTTTACCTGCCCCATGATGTGGCGCACGGCGATGTCTTGCTCAGGGTGTCCGGCACTTGGATGATGGAATATTTCGGTGTCATAGACATTGACTTTGCAGACGCCCTTCCGTCTTTGAAAGTCGGGGATTCATTTATCTTGTTTTATTCTGAGTGGGGTGGTACGCAGGGAGAAATGACCATTAGCAAAAACGGCTACACCTTTTTCGTAGGTAAAGAAGACTTTTACCATACGTATGCAGTAGTAATGGCAATACCGTAAAGAATCCGGCAAAAAACTGCGGGCAGACCATCAACAGTCTGCCCTTTTTGTTTGCGTCCGTCTGTGTGCTAATTATTTATTACCGGCAGTTCATCGTCCGAAACCGCATCAAGATTGTTGTTCCAAAGATACTTTTGGGTTTCACGGACTGTTATGCCGCTGAGCAACAGCAAGGCAATGACATTGGGAATAACCATTAGGGCGTTGAACATGTCGGCGGCGTCCCAAACAACCGCCAGCGGAATCACCGCCCCTACATACGCCACAACGCTAAACACGATTCTAAAGGGTAAAATACACTTTTTGCCAAAGAGGTATTCCATGGTTCGTTCGGCATAATGACACCAGCCTAATACGGTGGTCCAAGCAAACAAGAATATGCCCACGGTAAGGATGATGGGGCCTACTACCGGAATCTGGTTAAAGGCAAAGGCCGTAAATTGTCCGCCTTCGAGGCCTTCAAAGCCTGCGGGGTTTTTAAGAATGGTTGTTACCAGCATCAAACCGGTTAGGAAACACATAATAATGGTATCTAAAAAAACGGCGGACATGGAGACCAAGGCCTGTCGCACCGGATTTCGAGTAACCGCAGAGGCTGCCGCCAAAGGCGCAGAGCCCAGTCCCGATTCGTTGGAGAACAGTCCGCGTGCAACCCCAAATCGCATGGCCATCAACATGGTAGAAGCTACGAAGCCCCCGCCTGCCGCCCGCGGCGTAAAGGCGCTCTTTATAATGACCGAAAGCGCTTCGGGAACATAGGAGATATTCATAATGATGACGACCAAGTTCATAACGATAAAAATGACTGCGTAGGAGGGAACTATTTTTTCCGAAAACTTGGCGATGGACTTTATCCCGCCGATAATCACCGCAAAAGTAATCACAAAAAGTACAATCCCCGTGATGTGTACGTTCACGTTGAACTGAGATTCCATCATCATGGAAATGGCGTTTACCTGTACCATGTTTCCAATGCCAAAAGCGGCAATAGAACAAAAGATGGCAAACAAAACGCCTAACCATTTCATTTTAAGTCCGCGTTCCAGCGCGTACATCGGCCCGCCCAGCATGGTGCCGTCCGATGTTTTTACCCTGTACTTGACGGCAAGCAAGCCTTCGGCGTATTTAGTGGCGATTCCAAAGAATCCCACTATCCACAGCCAAAATATGGCGCCGGGGCCGCCCAAATAAATGGCCAAAGCCACGCCTACAATATTACCTGTGCCCAATGTTGCCGCCAAAGCGGTGGACAAGGCCCCAAACTGGCTCACGTCTCCCGCCGCGCCCTTATCCTTGGTAACGGCTAACTTTAGCGCTTTAAACACATACTTTTGAATAAATTTTAACCTAAACGTCAAGAAGACGTGGGTTCCTACCAACAAAATAAGCATGGGAGGCCCCCATGCTACATTATTGATGGCCGCAATTACTTTGTGAATGGCATCTATCATAAAAAACAAAAACTTTACCGGCAAATGTACAAAAGATTTTGATGCCCGATGTTTTTCAGAAAAAAATCGTGTACCTTTGTCTTATATAAAATCCAAATACTAACAAATCCAGATAAACATATGAAGCGAATTTTAACATGCCTTTTTGCGGCAGCCCTTGTTTGGCCGGCGGCAGCACAGGTTAGGGGAAAAATTGATATTCCTAACCTCAAAGACTTTGTAACCCTCAAATGCGACTTCCACATCCATACCGTTTTTTCGGACGGAAATGTGTGGCCCACCGTGCGTATTGCCGAAGCCTATCGAGAAGGACTTGACGCCATATCCATTACCGACCATATTGAGTACCGGCCTTACAGCGCCGATGTTGCCGCCTCGCACAACCGCTCCTTTGAGATTGCCGAACCTGCGGCCAAAGCAGCGGGCATCATCTTGATTAGAGGCAGCGAGATTACCCGCGCCATGCCTCCCGGACACCTCAACGCCATCTTTTTAACCGACTGCGACCAGCTGGAACAGGCGGACTATATGGATGCCCTGCGCGCCGCCCAAAAACAGGGCGCCTTTATCTTTTGGAATCATCCGGGCTGGGACGCCCAGCAACCCGATACCACCCTGTGGTGGCCCGAACATACCAAGATATGGGAACAGGGGTTGATGCACGGAATAGAAGTAGTAAACGGTAGCCACTACTACCCCGAAGCCCACCGCTGGTGCTTGGAAAAAAATCTGACCATGATAGGCACTTCCGATGTACACGACCCGATTCAGGCGCAAATTGACTTTGCCAAAGGAGGTCGGCGCAGCATGACCTTGGTGTTTGCCCGCGAAGCCAGCGCAGAGGGAATACACGAAGCCTTAGTCGAGAGGCGTACTGCGATATACAGCAGAGAGCGATTGATTGGCCAAGAACGCTTCCTCAAAGAGCTGTTTGAACAGGCCCTTGACATCAAGGTGGAAAAGAGCGGCAATTCGGCCCGAATCACCATCAAAAACAACTCCGACTTGACTTTCCGCCTCAAAAAGAACCGGCACGATGAACGATTGGTATACTTTCGCGATTACACCATCGTACCCCAAGGACTGCACGTAATTACCGTCAGATTTCAAGGCGGCATACAGGGCGGCGACATGAATTTTTCCGTAGAAAATCTGCTTACCCGGCCCAATCAAGGAATGGATTACACCATAAAACTATAATCTGCGGGTGGCGCAAAACACTCCGCAATCATACAACGGGCGCTGCCTCCGCCGTTTTCTTCGATGGTAGGCAGTTCCGGAGCAAGCAGGGAATAATGGCGCTCTAATTTCTCTTTTTGGCCGGATGTCAAGCTGCGGAGCGCGGTGGCCGAAAGAACAAGAAAGGGCTTGCCGGCGGCGTTGTGGAGTTGCAGCATATTGCCCGCAAAGTGTTCCATTTGGGTAATACTGATGGGGATGATTTCCTTGTGCGTAGCGGCGGCGGCAGAGCGTATTGCTTCACGGTCTGCAACGGCGGTTATGGCCTCCATGCAAACAATCAAGTGTTCCGTAGCCACGCACATCATCACGTTGGTGTGGTAAATGGGTTGGCCGTTGCGGTCAAAAGCGTCAAACAAAACGGGCCGGTAGCCTAATTGTCCGCAAAAGTCAAAAAAGACCTGTTCATGGGTGCGGAGCGAACGGCAGGCGTAGGCAATCCGGTATTCGTGGTCAAGAATCATGCTGCCGGTGCCTTCCAAGTATTTTTCTTGTTCTTCGTAGTGGGTCAAGTCAATTACATGCTCCACCACAAAGTTTTGCTCTAAGGCGGAGCGGATGCCGGCCTTACGTTCCAAGCGTCTGTTGGGGGCAAACATGGGATAAAGCACCAAGGTGCCGTCTTGATGCAGGGAGAAGCCGTTGTTGGGAAAGATAGAATCGGGGGTATGCGGCTCCGGCGTGTCTTGGACTACGGTGACATGAACCTTGTTGGCGTTCAACAGAGATACAAAGGCTTCAAATTCAAACAGCGCGCACCGGTGCGTGGCGTCTTCTGACTGTGCGGAGGACGGCTTGGGCGTTTTTTGGAATGCATTATTTTGGGCGGTCAGCGGATTGTAGGCAAAACGCACAGGCCGAACCATGAACACGTGGCGGGTCGTTTGTCGCAGTCGGTTCATTATAAAAAAACTATTCGATTATACTGTTTCTATGGCCGTTTTGATAAGTTCAACAGCCTGCAACAATTCCTCCTCGGTAATAACCAAGGGCGGGGCAAAGCGAATAATGTGCTTGTGGGTGGGTTTGGCAAGCAAGCCCAATGCTGCCATCCGGAGGCAGACGTCCCAAGCTTCTTTTCCGTTGTGGGGGGTGATGACAATGGCGTTTAGCAATCCTTTACCTCGAACCAATCCGGCCATGGGGGAGTCAATTTTGGAGAGTTCGCGGCGGAAAATTTCGCCTAAGTATTCGGCCCTTTCGGCTAATTTTTCTTCTTTGACCACAGAAAGCGCAGCAACGGCCACGCGGCAGGCCAAAGGAAATCCGCCAAAAGTAGAGCCGTGTTGTCCGGGCTTAATGGTCAGCATAACATCGTCATCGGCCAAAACTGCAGAAACGGGAAGCACTCCGCCCGAAAGGGCTTTGCCCAAGATGACAACATCGGGACGAACGTCTTCATGTTGGCAGCACAACATTTTTCCCGTGCGGGCGATTCCGGTCTGCACTTCGTCTGCCACCAAGAGTACATTGTGCTTTTTGCAGAGTTCGGCACAGCGCTTCAAGTATCCCTTGTCGGGCACAAATACGCCGGCTTCTCCTTGAATAGGCTCCAACATAAAAGCGGCAATCCGGTGGCCTTCTGCCTCCAATACTTTTTCCAAAGCGGCCGCGTCGTTATAGGGGATTTTAATTAATCCGGGGGTAAAGGGTCCAAATCCGCTGTAGGAGGCAGGGTCGGTAGAAAGGGAAACAACGCTGATGGTGCGTCCGTGGAAATTGCCTTGACAGCCAACGATGATTGCCTCATTTTCGGGAATCCCCTTGCGTACATAACCCCAGCGGCGCGACAGTTTTAAGGCGGTTTCCACCGCTTCGGCTCCGGAGTTCATGGGCAGAACCTTATCGTAGCCAAAGAACTTGGCGATAAACTCCTCGTAAGGCCCTAAACAATCGTTATAAAAAGCGCGGGAGGTAAGGCACAGCGTTTGCGCCTGCTCTACCAGCGCCCCTACAATCTTTGGATGACAATGTCCTTGGTTTACCGCAGAATATGCAGAAAGAAAGTCAAAATACTTTTTCCCGTCCACGTCCCAAACAAAGGCGCCCTTGCCTTTACTCAATACTACCGGCAGGGGATGGTAGTTGTGCGCCCCGTATTGGGCTTCTTGGTTAATGAATTGTTGTGTTTTTGCAGAAATGTTCATAATATTAAGATTTTAAAGCAATTCCCCCGAGAACCATTCTTTAAACTCGTTCACGCGGGCCTTACTGATTATTATTTTATCCTTGGTCATTTTTGTGAGGTTGATGGAGAGGCGGCCGTTAAACCAATAATCAATATCAACGACTGCTTCTCTTGAAATAAGGTATTGCCTGTTTGCCCTAAAAAAAACTTTTTTATTCAATATTTCGCCCAGTTCATCTAATGTATGCGGGATGGCGTACGATTCGCCGTTTCTGGTTAGGGCATGTACAATCCCGTCATTTATAAAGAAATACATTGCGGAGTCAACAGGCAGCGGGATGAGTTTGCCCCCCTTGCCCGGAATCAGAAAATGTGTTTTGTACTGTTTTTGCAGGTTCATGGACTTTATCAGCTGCGAGAGGGAATGGTTTTCCCGTTGACGGTTTCCTGCAAGCAGATACATCTTGTCAAAGGCCCGTTTTATGTCTTTTTCGCCTATCGGCTTTAACAGATAATCAACACTGCTGACCCTAAATGCAGTCAGAGCGTATTCGTCGTAAGCGGTTGTGAAAATAACGGGGCATTGGATTTCTGTATGTTCGAATATTTCAAATGCCGAGCCGTCAGCCAAATGAATATCCATAAAAACAAGTTCGGGCGCGGGGTTCTCTTGCAGCCATTTGATGCTGTCTGTAATGGAATCGGTAATACCCACTATGTTACACTGCGGCGCAAGGTCGGCCAGCAATGCTTTCAAGTTGTTGACGGCAGCCTTTTCATCTTCAATGATGAGTGTCTTCATGGTCTTTGGGGTTGATTAACGGTATGCTGACGCAAAATTTATGGTCTTGATTGTCAATGATAATTTCTTGGTCGAACAGTAAACGGTAGCGTTTGACTAAGTTATTCAGCCCGATTCCCGTTCCCGGACTGACGGTCAGTTTTGGCTGAATCGGATTGCATACGGACAACATTCCGTCTGCGGACGTTTTTACGGTAACTTTCAATGGATGGCGATTGCTTATTTCATTGTGTTTCACTGCATTTTCAATCAATACCTGCAAGGACATAGGAGGGAGCAGGCAGTGGTTCCATTTTTTGTCTGTTTGGATGTCAAAGACTAAGTTGTCTTCGTAACGCATCGCCAACAGGAATATGAAACTTTCTGTGAACTCCAATTCTTGGGCAAGCGTGGCCTTTTGCGAAACATTTTCTTGAAGCATGTACCGCAACACATGGGACAACTCCTGCGTATAGCCTTGGGCTTTGACAGGTTCGTCTCGTATCAGCGAGCGCAGCGTGTTCAACGAATTGAAGAGCATGTGCGGATTGAGTTGGTTTTTTAGTGTTTCATACTGACTGAGTATGTTTTCCAATTTGAGTTGCTGGTTTTCGAGCATGATGTGTTGCTGTTTGCGCATCATGTAGATGATGTAGCAGCTGGTTGTTACTACACACGAAATGATAAAATCGCGGACGGGATGCAAATAGTGGTGTTCGGTAGCCTGTACCACAGGTATGTCGAATATCTGATGCAGGTGGTAAAACGCATTGCTCAATAGGGTGCTGATAAGCCAGCACAGCAAAAACGAAAGTATGATTTTTCCTGCGGCCGATTTTACATAAGTCCGATTGAATCTGAAAGCCATCATATTGAGGACAAAAAGCAGCAACAGGGACAGAAAAGAGAACAGCATTTCGTTGATGACCTCTATCAGCCGGATGTCAAGAAAAACATCATGCGTGTTGAAACTCCCCGACAGGGCGATTAATTCCGGAATATGAATCAGAAAACAAACCGCCGCCGAAATCAAAACCAATGACAGTCTATAATCATTTCCATGTATGAACCGGACGTCTTTCATATGTAGGAGCAAAGGTAACTATTTTCTTACCACCTGCGCGTTCACATACATCCCCGGACGAAATAACGAATGGTTGTTTACGACCTTTGCATAGACCTCCAACGAGCGGTTGACCTCGTCTACGCGCTGGCCAATAGAAATGATTTGGCCGCCGAAACTTTCATTTCCCATGCCGTTGACGGTGAATTGTATTTCATCTCCCATTTTTATTTTGGTCAAGTCTTTCTCGTAGGCGGTGAGCCGTATCAGCGGATTGCTTTTGTCAATCACCTCGCACAGAGGCTCTCCCGCGCTTACATATCTTCCTGTATTCATGTGCAGGTTGGTGATATAGCCGCTGATGGGGGCGCGGACTTCGAGCAGGGGCAAAATACTGTTTTCGATGACCGACTGCGGCGAGAGTCCCAGCATCGTCAATTGGGCTGCCGCCGCATCCTTGCGGCTTTTCATAGACAAATAGTCGGCCCTACTCTCTTGAAACCTTTTTTGCGAAGCCACTTCGTGCTGCGACAAAATTTCTTGACGCCTGTACTCCGCCTCCAAATATTCGCATTGGGCGTAGGCTTCTAAATAATTTTGCTGAAGATTGATAAATTCGGGGTTTTCTAAAGTTGCCAGCAGTTCGCCTTTGCGCACGTATTTGCCCGGCAAGAGGGAGGTATATTTCACAATGCCGTCCATAGACAGCGTTACCGTAGCGTGATGTCCGGGCGACAATACAAAAATGCCGTAAAATGTTGCTTCATTAGAAGCTACTGTTGCAAAAGTGATTGCGTCTGTTTGTTCCAGTGGTATATCCGCCTGTTCCTGCTGTGCATCCGTTTGTTCCAGCTGCGCGCTCCGGTGTCCGACAACGGGCGCGGTGTTACTCCTTTGGGTATTGCTGCAAGACATGGTCAAAAACAGCGTTATAATTATGACAGTTGCTTTCATCATTCATCGGTTATTGTATAGTTCGTATTCTAATGCCGCTATGTTGTATTGATATATCATTTCGATGTATGCCTGTTTGATTTCCAAAGCGCTGTTCATGCTTTGTATAAATTCGCCAATATTGGTTTCGTCGTGTTTCAATTGCAACTGTGCAGCTTGAATCAAGGCCTCGGCTTCGGGCAATGCCGAATTTTCAAAAAAACGGATACTTTCGCCGTATTTGCGCAATTCGGCCTTGAGTTCTTCGAGCCTGTTATTGAGTTGGCGGATGTTGTCCTGCGCTTCAAAGCGGGCTATTCCGGCGTCTATTTTTGCCTGTTGCACACGGCTTTTTTGGGCGTTGAAAACCAAGGGAACAGATAGGCCTATTGTCCACGAATCAAGCCCCCTGTCGGGAAGGATATTTTGACGCTGAAATCCTGCCGAAAGCTCCGGAAAAAAACGACTTCTCTCTACTTTTACAGTCGCCTCCGCCTCGGATACCATGCTGTCAAAATACGAAACATAGGTGGGGGAAAGTTGTCCGTCCGTTATATGCACATCAAACCGCCTCAGCAGGGTATCGGCAGGAACAAGCATAACTTCTGAAAAACATACCCATTGCAACCGGACGGCAGCAATCCTAAATTCCTCCTCTGCTTGAAAGACCCTGTTTTGCATCGAAGCAGCCTGCGCCGTTGTCATGGTTTTCTCCAAAAGGGTTATCTCGCCCTGCCGGTAGCGCAGGTCTCCTGTGCGGGCAAGGAGTTCGGCAAGGTGGTTTTGTTCGCCCAACATGTGTTTCAAGTGGTAGGCATACTGATAATAGGCCCATGCGTGCTTTGCTTCGGCAACTATTTCTTTTTCGACCATATCGCGATAATACGCGCTGGTGTTGATTTGTTGTTCCACCAATGTGTTTTTGTAAAAGGGAGTGATGAAAGAACCCAGCGATTGCGTAACGGCAAACGAGCGGTCGTTGCGGATAGGGCTGTTGATTTGTCCCCTCGAATAGTCGAATGAGGTGGCGCCCAACTCCCATGATTCGCCTTTTGCCACGCGGTTTCGCTCTATGGTCGCGGTAGCCGATTTTAGGCGGGGACTGTTTTCTTTTGCCATCGAAATTACCTCGTACAGGCTTACAACTTGTTGCGCCTGCATGGTATGGGAAACAATCAGCATGAAAATAAAGAATCCGGCAACGGAAATCAGTCTTTTCCCCCATGTTCTCCTTCTTGAATACCTTCTCTTGGCTACCGAGAATATGCCCATCAAATGGAAAAATACGGGAATGATAATCAGCGAAAGGAAGGTGGAGACCAGCAATCCTCCAATGACAACCGTGGCTAACGGACGTTGCACTTCGGCGCCTGCCGATGTAGCCATCGCCATGGGTAAAAAGCCCAAAGACGCAACCAATCCCGTCAAAAACACAGGACGGAGCAGATGTGGCGTACCTTTAAATATGATTTTATGCGTTGTCATTCCATGGGTTGATTTTTGGGATAGAGATTTAAAGTGGTTTAACATGAGGATGCCGCAGAGGACAGACACTCCGAACAATGCAATAAAACCTACTCCCGCCGATATGCTAAACGGCATTCCTCTAATCCAAAGCGCGCATACGCCGCCTATCATGGACAAGGGAACGGTGCTGAATATCACCAGCGTATAACTCATGCTGCGGAAAGCGATGAACAGCAGGAGGAGTATCAGCAACAGCGCGACAGGGACGACCACCAACAAGGTGCTGATGGCATTTTGCAGGTTTTCAAACTGTCCGCCATATTCAAAGTAATATCCGGGTTTGAGTGAGACGTTTTCTTCGAGCGTGGCTCTGATTTTTGCTACCACATGTTGGATGTCTTCGCCGCGAACATTGACGCCGATGACGATTCTGCGTTTGGTTTCATCACGGTTGATTTGCAGGGGACCGCTCTCCAACCTCACCTGCGCAAATTCGGTAACGGGTATTTGTATGCCTTCGGCGGTGCGGATGAAAAACCGGTCTAAGTTAAAGTCCTGTACTTTTTGCTGGTCTAAGCGCACCACCAAGTCAAAGCGCCGCTCGTTCTCGAATACCGTTCCGGCCACCTCGCCGGCGTAGGCCGTGCGGATGATGGTGTTCAATTCTTCGATGTTGACGCCGTATCTGGCCAATTTGCTGCGGTCATACGTTACCACCAACTGGGGCAAGCCCATTGTTTGTTCTACCAAAACATCATCCGCGCCGGCTATCTGTTCCATATATTTTGCGGCTTCGCGGGCTTTTGAGTAGAGTTCGTCCATATCTTCGCCAAAAAGTTTGACGGCAATATCGGCTTTTGCGCCTGTCATCAATTCATTGAAACGCAACTGAATCGGCTGTGTAAAGTTAAATTCTACATCTTTAATCGCTTCC
>WRBG01000048.1 GCA_009784635.1 Bacteroidales bacterium
CCCTTTTCCCGTAAATTTAACGCCACGGTAATTTGGGGCCCCCTAATGGGCATGAAAGTGTATGCCGGCTTACGATACACTCTTTTCAAATGAGTTTATAAACAATCAACCAACTAATCAACTGAATATTATGAAAGCACAGATAAAATAATTTGGCGATAGTTAAATTTATTTCTTACATTTGCCCTTGACTGAGAAACTGTTTAAATTTATGAATCTCATTCTTTCAAGCCACTTGTCGCCGCTTTTTTTACCCTCCTCCCGCACCATAGACCCCGCTATGCCTCGGTCGGAGTGCAGAAAAAGCCGTCTGTCAATGGGCGTAAAATAATTTCGTTAACAATTTTAAACAGTTTCTGAAAAAACAATTATATAACCAAAATCTAATTTATGATGAAAAATCACCGAAATTTAGTGTGCATTACGTTGATAATGCTGCTTTCATCAGCCTCCTTATTGGCTCAAAGCGCCATAAGAGGGCGTGTTACCGAAAAGGAGTCGGGAAACCCGATTCCCTTTGTGTATGTTTATGTTAAGGGATCTTCCGTAGCGACATCAACTTCAGATGATGGAACCTACATGATAAATGTGGGACCTAATGCAACGCTCGTTTTCTCTTCTCTTGGGTATGTCACCGTTGAGGAAGTTGTAGGTAATAGAGCAACCATCAACGTCTCCTTGGCTCCAGATACTTTTAACTTAGAGGAAGTTATTGCCGTCGCCTATGCTACTACAAGGAGAAGAGACTTGATTGCATCAGTGGCAACTGTTAGGGGAGACGATATCGCAAAAACCCCCGTTGCAAGTTTAAACGAAGCCATGCAGGGAAAAATGGCCGGCGTTCAAATCTCTTCTGCTTCGGGAACACCCGGCGGAGCCATTGTAGTACGTATTCGGGGGTCGGCATCCATCACGGCAGGCAATGACCCTCTTTATGTTATTGATGGTATTCCTATGGTCGTTACCGATTATTCCCAAATGGCCTTTGGCGGACAAACAACCAATCCGATAGCAAGCATTAATCCTTCTGATATTGAAAATATCCAAGTATTAAAAGATGCGGCTGCTTCTGCGCTTTACGGATCAAGGGCCTCTAACGGAGTCGTTCTCATTACAACCAAATCTGGCAGGGCGCAAAAAGCAAAGGTTACTTTTGATGCTTCCTATGGGGTAAGGGATCTATTCCGAGAAGTTCAATTCCTCGGAACAGACCAGTGGTTGATGGCTCAAAATGAGGCCAGAACCAATTTTAACAAAACATTTGGATATGTTCCGGGAGATTCGAGGTATGTTTCGCCGATTTCGGCGGAAGTTCTTGGAGCCGATACGGACTGGTTTAAAGAGGTAACCAAACAGAATCCTATGACCGCCAACATCCAAGTGGGAGTATCGGGAGGCACGGACAATACCCAATTTTACCTCTCCGCGGGCTATTACAAAGAGGAAGGTATTCAAAAAACCACCCAATATGACAGATATACCTTTAGGACAAGAATTAGCCACCGGTTTAACTCAAGGGTAAGAATTGATGTCAATACAAGCTTTTCAACAACGGATCAAGACCGCTTGTATGGGGACAACAATATATTCGGCCCTATTTTCAATGCATCTCGGAACCGACCGGACCAACCTATATATGACCCGAATGACCCTACAAGGTACTACCCTACCATTCGCAACAATCCTGTAGCATGCTTTCAAGAAATGTACGGTTTCAATAGACAGCAACGCTTAATGGGAAGATTCCTGTTGGAGTGGAATGTTGTAGACAATCTCGTTTTTAGGTCGAGTTTAAATGCCACTTATACCTATATCCACGAATTGGCCAAGTTCTATCCCAAATCCCCTCAAGCAGCTCTTTGGTTAGACGAGTCTAGGGATTATAACACTTACTTGAACGACTACCTCGTTGAAAACACGTTAAGTTACAACAAAGTATTTGGAAAATTGAGTACGAGCGCTTTAATAGGACAAAGTTTTTTACAGAACCAAATAACTAGAAACCACGTTTTTGCCACAGGATTCCCAATAGAAGGCTTTAGATGGATTGAAACGGCGTCTGTGGCTTCGGGCTTTTCAAGTTCATTCAGAGAATTTCTTATGGAGTCGTATTTTGGAAGATTATCTGCCAGTATAGATGACAAATATCTGATAGAAGGAACGATTAGAAGCGACGCTTCTTCCAAGTTTGCCAAAGAGCATAGGGTGGGATATTTCCCTTCGGGGTCCTTGGGATGGAGGGTATCCAAAGAGTCTTTCTTTCCACAGAGTCGGGTATTAACAGACGCTAAAATAAGAGGAAGCATCGGTTTAACCGGAAATCAAGATGGCATCCCACATCATAGATATTTAACGCTATACGGCATTGTAGGATACGATGATCGTGCAGGCGCCTTTCCACAGGCAGCCATGTCAACCAGAGATCTAACGTGGGAAAAAACGCTTCAAACAGACATAGGTTTGGACTTAATCTTCTTGAATGGCAGAATCGAATTTACCTATGATTATTTCACTAAAAACACACGGGACTTGTTGCTTACTATATCTGTACCCATCACCACCGGACACACCACCAAAACCGAAAACATTGGAAAGATGAAAACAACGGGACACGAATTTTCTGTTTTCTCAAGAAATGTAGTACGTAAATTTAGATGGAGTACCTCTTTCAACATTACATATTTTGACAATAAGAGTATCGTAACGGCGTTATCAAAAAATCCCGCAGGGGAGTGGGAATTCATTAACACAGGGGTAGCCAGCCGTATTGACGTCGGCTATCCGTTAAGTACGTTTCATGTAATTAAAGCTCTTGGGATTTATCAGAATGACAGCGATGTGCCGGAATCGTTATACCGCATAGGGGTAAGAGCGGGAGACGTTATGTTCGAAGATTTTAATGGGGACGGACAAATTTCGGCGGCAGACAGGCAAATGAATAAATCGGGGATGCCCACAGCATACGGCGGTTTAACCAACACATTCTCTTTTAAAGGATTTGATGCCGAAGTCGGTTTACAATTTTCAATAGGCAACTACATGTACACATATTGGAAAGAAACCGATGGCGCAGCCAATGGAGGACGATCCAACTTTGCGATTATGAAAGAGCATTGGGAGAATAGGTGGACGCCCGAGAATCCGCATAACAATCCAATGTATCCCAGATTTGTCTCCGGAGGAACCAGTGGGCCGGCCGGATATAATACGCAAGCACGGTCAACTCTATGGCTTCAAGATGCATCCTTTTTAAGAGTTAAATCGTTGACCCTTGGATACACTTTACCTTCCAATATTTCTCAAAAGATACAGACTGACCGGGTCCGCTTCTACGTGAATGCTCATAATCTATTCACCTTTACAAAGTATGACGGAATGGACCCCGAGGTGCATTTTAGTCCAACAGCCAATGCCGAGACAGGTGTTGACTTTTTCACAGTTCCTCAAATGAGGTCCTTTACATTTGGCATTAACATTTCATTTTAAAAACTATGAGACATACATTAATCATACTGACTTTTGCTGTCCTAACAGCTTCGTCCTGTTCTAATTATTTTGACCATCCTCCTACATATGCTATTGCAGAAGAAGAAATTACTAGGGAAATATATCCCGTATTGCGCACCGGCTTGTACGACGGTATTCAAAGTCCTTGGACCCTCTTTTGGTTAACCGAAGACAATTCTGCCGACAATCTGGTTTACAGAACATCATTCTTTCAACATGGAGAAATAGACAACAACCAGATTCCAATCGACAATTCATTCATGAATACGAATTGGTCAAATATGTTCCGGGCTATTGTTGCCTGTAATAAATTCATTGCCGCCTTAAATCAAGAAAGCGATAAAACAGCAAGCGTGGGCGGTCTTACGATTAACCAATATTTGGCCGAAGCAAGGGCCATTAGAGCTTACTGCTACTATCATGGTATAAAACTTTGGGGCGACTTCCCATACGTAGATGAAAATACCACCGAAGAAGAAGCAAGGACCATTGCAAGATCTCCCGTAGCACAAATCATTCCTAAAATCATTGACGATCTAAAATTTGCACAAGTTAACACTCGCCTCTATACAGTGACCGGTCCAAAATATCTATCGCAAGAAGCCATCACAGCGCTTCTCGCAAGGGTGTACCTCTACAATGACGACCTAACCAATGCAGGAATCGAAGCAGAAAAAATAATTGCTTCTACAAGCATGGGCATTACCAACGATTACTTGGGTATTTGGAGGGCATCCAATGACAGAGAGTTAATTTTCTATCTTACGGCTAACAATGTTGACCAAAATGCACACGGCTTTTACCTTAGGGCACAAAACAACAACGGTCGTTTTGAACTCCCCGTAGACGCAACATTGGTCGCCGATTTTGCGCTTGAACCCACAGATTCGAGAAGGGGAGTAATCGAAGCCAGCGGTCTTGCTCTTCCGTACGCATATCAGTCTATAAAGTATAACAATGCCGATAACTCCGATATTTGGCCTGTTGCCCGCGTGGCAGAGATGTATTTAATTAGCGCCGAAGTAAACGGATACCCTGCCGGTCTCACTCGGTTAAACGAGGTAAGGGTTACGAGGGGACTCCCTGCTCTCACCACAGATGTAATTATCACAGAAAGAGAGTTTTACACGGCGTTGATGAGGGAGCGGAGGTTAGAGCTTTGTTTCGAAGGACATCGATTCACCGATTTGAAGAGGATGTGCCGGAAATACAACCTTGATATTACGCAATACCTCCCCAATATTACCGGCATCAACGACACAAACCTTTGGTACCCGGTTCCTCTTACACAAATCAACCTCAATCCGAATCTAACTCAAAATTCCGGATATTTTTAAAGATTAAGAAGAGGCCGTCTAAAAACAAAAATTTAGGCGGCCTCTTTAACTTTTGACTCATGGTAAAGAAAGGTTTCCATTTGATTTTATTCTTCCTGATTTGTACAGAAGTTTCAGGTCAGGAGCGTGTTACCGTCAGAGTGGGGGAGGACGCCAATGAAGTATTATCGTTGGGACGGTATCTTTTTCCCCAATTTGAGGACGCGCTTGTTATTTTTGGTAACGGCACCCGCAACAATGCAAAAATGAACTACAACGCCCTCTCCGGCCAGATGGAGTTCATGGATCCGGACGGAACAACTTTCGTTTTAAGCGGCAAGCCTCAGGTAGTTGCTTTTGGAACGCGTGTTTTTAAGCATTCCCCTAAGGGTTATCTCGAAATTATCTCCACCGACCTCCAAGCCGATTTTCTGATACATAGACAGTTTAAAGTAAGTAGTCGTAGAAAAAGGGGGGCGTACGGAACGTCTTCTGATATTGCCTCCATTGATGCGTGGCAGTCCGTAGACATTAACCACAGCAGGGTGGCATTGTCTCCCGACGAAGAAGTATCGTACACAAAGACATACACTTATTACGTTTTTTCCGAGGGAAAATACAGGTTAGCCAGCAGGTCGGGGTTTGCAAAAATATTTGGCAAGCAGCACATAGATAAATACCTTGCAGAACATCCGGTGAATTTCAACAAACAGGATGATTTGATCCGTCTCTTTACCTACTGCACGCAGAAATAATTTTTAGGACGTGAAGCGACTTGTTTTTGGCATAATCCTCAACTTTTGTTTACAGTCGTTACAGGCACAAATCGTTGGCGATATATCAGACAGTTTGGCATTGCGGTTCTACCATCAGTTGACCATTTTTCCTCAAGAAAAAATCTATGTGCATACCGACAAACCGTATTATGTGGCCGGCGAAAAGATTTGGTTTAGGGCCTACGTGGCCGATGCAACCACACATGAGCCCGCACCCGTAAGCCGGTATGTTTACGTGGAGTTGATAGCGCCGCTCCATGAGGTAATTACCCGCGTTAAAATCCGCCCCCAAGAAGGGGCCTACCATGGCCACCTCTCTATTCCCCGCGATGCA
The DNA here is from genome assembly GCA_009784635.1 of Bacteroidales bacterium. GTDB lineage: Bacteria > Bacteroidota > Bacteroidia > Bacteroidales > UBA932 > WRBG01. Next base: position 5,934 of record WRBG01000048.1, read on the forward strand.
CCCCAAGGATACTATACGCTACGTGCCTATACTACTTTCATGCTCAATCAGAAAGAAGACTATTTCTATACCGGAACCCTCTATATCGGCAACGACCGGGCCTATGCCGCATATACCGATATACATCCCGCTCCCTACGGCGATTTCGACGTATCCTTTTATCCGGAAGGTGGTTCCCTCTTATCGGGCGCACCCGGCAAAGTTGCCTTCAAGGCAATGAAATCCAACGGCCAATCGGCAGAGGTTTTTGGCGAAGTGTATAACCAATCTGGAACCCAAGTCGGAACATTCATGTCTAACCACTTGGGGATGGGTGTGTTTTCGTTGTTTCCCCAAGAGGGAGAAAGTTACTATGCCGTTTGCGAGTATCATGATGGGCAATCAAAGCGCTTTGACCTGCCGCCTGTTCTGGACTGCGGACACGCCCTTGCGGTGGCCCATGTAGGCGATTACCTCCATGTGTCGGTGCAGAAAGCGGCAAAAAATGCTCCGGCAGGCGAATTTTACCTGTTTGCCCACACGCGGGGAATGGTTCACCTTGTTGAGCCTTGGGGTTACGACAAGAACCGAATCATCATTCCCAAAAAGCATCTTCCATCGGGCGTACTGCATTTGACGCTCTTTGATGCCCGCCTAAATCCGGTAAGCGAACGTTTGGTCTTTGTCAGCAATTCCGACCAAGCACAGGTTCTTTATCAATCCGACAACGAAAATTACGCCAAACGTACCTTAGTGAAAAACAGCGTAATGATAACAAATAACGAGGGGGAGCCGTTGGCCGGATCTTTTTCGGTAGCCGTAACTTCCGACAGGGAGGTGGCGACCGACACCACCGCCAATATTTTGACGCACCTCCTGCTCGCCTCCGAATTGCGCGGACATATTGAGCATCCTGCCTTCTATTTTCAAAATACCACCGAGTCCGACTTTGCCCTTGACTTGCTGATGCGTACCCAAGGGTGGCGGCGCTATGACGTGGCAGAGTGGGCGCAGGGGGTTTTTTCACAACCGGTCATTCCCCTCGAGTTGGGGTCTGAAATATCGGGAACCGTTAAAAGCGCGTTGTTGGGCAGGCCTGTTGAGGGGGTTGACGTGACTGTTGTATCGCTTAAGGACAGTTATTTTAGTGCAACGCAAACAGACATGGAGGGACGTTTTTACCTGCCCACTGGAGAGTTGCCCGACAGTACTGCGTTTATGGTCGGCGCAGAGCCGCAAAGAGGCATGACAAACATGGACCTAATTGTAGACAAAGAGGTTTTCCCAAAAAGAACCCTCTCTCCCGTTTTGCCGGCCCCATGGGATAAAGCGCGCCTTGCTCAGTATGCCAACAAAGCCGAGCAGCAATTTATGTTCGAGGACGGCATTGGCGTAACGCAATTGCAGGCGGCGGTAGTGACGGCGGAAAGGAAACCGCTCAAAACATCGCTGTACTATTCAAGTCCAGATAACTTACTTACAGAGGAGGAGTTGGACAAGATTCATGCCACGAATATAGCCAACTTACTGCAAGGACGGTTTTCGGGAGTATACGCCAACACCCGAGGAGAGAGGCTTGTTGGAATCTCCATCCGCGGAATCCCGTCTTTGGTATTGGTAGATGATGCTCCTGTGGATATTGACTATCTTAATACGATAAATTTAAATGATATCGCTCAAATAGATATATTAAAGACAGTGGGTAAAACCGCCATTTTTGGTATAAGGGGCTCCGGCGGAGTCGTTTCCATCCACACCAAGTCGGGCGGCAGTCGTAGCGCCATCGCCTCCCAGCCATTCCACATTAAAACCATTGTACCCTTGGGCTATCAGCAGCCGGCGGAATTTTACGCGCCCAAATACGAGACCGAAGCGCAACGCAATGTACCCGGGCCCGACCTGCGCACCACCATCCACTGGCAACCTGTTGTACACATAGACGACTTAGGAGTCGCGACATTTGAATTTTACACCGGCGACGAGGCTACTTCATATACCGTAATCATAGAAGGCTTAGCCAACAACGGAGCCATCATTAGGCAAACGGGAAAAGTGGTGGCGATGTAGGGCGGAAATATCCCAAAAATCCCTATCTTTGTGAAATACTTTGATTGTTATGGCTTCTCGTTTTAGTTTTTTTAGAACGCCCACGCACAGGGTTTTCGCCTATCAGCCCATTTATTATGACCCGGAAAAAGAAAAGCGGGAAAAGCGTGCGGTCCAGCTTCGCGCCATTAAGGAGGAGGAAATGCGGCAAAAAGGCATACCTGTTCCGTCCGATACCGGTGCAGACCCCCGTACCCGAGAGGAGCGGCTTCATTATCCGGGAAAACGTATTAGAGGGAGCTTTAGGAGAGCGCTTTACGAAAACCGCCGCCATGCCGGCGACAATCGGTTTCTCCGTATTGTAGCTGTCTTGTCTATTGCCGCGCTTTTGGTGCTTCTTCTTTATTTTGCCGATGCGATAGGCTTATTGTTTAGGGCATTATACAACACCCCCGCTCCCTAATCACGGTCGTGTTGCATGATTCGCATCCTCCCCGAACATATTGCCAATCGGATTGCCGCCGGAGAAGTGGTACAGCGTCCCGCATCGGTAGTCAAGGAACTACTTGAGAACGCAGTAGATGCCGGCGCCACCCAAATAAGTTTGACGGTAGAAGATGCCGGACGCAGCTTGATTCAAATAGCTGATAACGGCTGCGGGATGAGCGCAGAGGAGGCAAGGGTTGCCTTTCAGCGACACGCCACCTCTAAAATCAGTCGGGTAGAAGATTTGGATTGTATTCAGACCTTTGGATTTAGGGGCGAGGCTCTTGCCGCCATTGCCGCCGTGGCAGAGCTGACTTTAAAAACCAGACAGGAGGGCCAAGAAACCGGTATTCAACTGCGTATACAAGGCGGTCAATATATAGACGAATCGGAGGTGTCCTGTCCCGTAGGGGCCAATTTTGAAGTCCGCAATCTTTTTTATAACGTACCCGCCAGACGAAAGTTCTTGAAGTCGGATGCCTCTGAATTTAAACATATTATTGGGGAATTTACCCATATGGCCCTGTGTCGTTGCGCTGTTGAATTTAGGTTTGTACACAACGGACAGGAACTATACCATCTGCAACCGGCTCCGCTCAAACAGAGGATAATCAGAATTTTAGGCAAGGAAATGAATCGGGAGATGGTGGATTTTAAGGCCAACAGCAGCATGGTGAATATTTCGGGCTATATCGGCAAACCGGCGGATGCCCGTAAAAGCTCTGGAAATCAATTCTTTTTTATCAACGGACGCTTTTTTAAAAGCGCTTATTTTCAACGTGCCGTACTCAACGCCTATCAAGGCTTGATTCCCGAAAAAAGCTGGCCGTCATGGTGTATTTTTATGGAAGTCAATCCCCATGAGGTGGACGTAAACATTCATCCCGCCAAAACCGAGGTAAAAATCGAAAACGAACAGATGGTTTTCCAAATTCTCCAAGCCGCCGTAAAAGAGGCTTTGGGAAAAAATTCCTTGGGACCCAGCATTGATTTTGATATGGAAGGGGCGCCTTTGATTCCGCCCCTCAAACGCGGGCTTTTTGCGCCTCCGCCCAAAATCAATTATGACCCGCTGTTTAATCCTTTTAACGAAGAACGATTCGAAAGGCCCCTGCTGTACGATACGCCGCCCGAAATATTTGCTCCGGCAACCCTCCCCCAAGCCCTGCCGCCGCCGGTTTTTCAACTAAAAGGGAAATATCTGCTTACGCCGGTTAAGTCGGGATTGTTGATTATTCACATACAGCGGGCCCAACAACGCATCCGTTATGAATATTATCTGCATTTGATTGCCGGTCGGGGACAGGAAAGCCAGCAAAACCTTTTTCCTCAAGAGCATTGCTTAGACCCTGCCGAGGTTTTATTGTTGCAGGAATGGAGAACCCAACTGCTGCAAGTGGGCCTTGATATTAGGCCTACCGGAAAAGAAAGCGTTACGGTCTACGGCTTGCCCGTGGGCTTTGCTACGGAAAACGAGGACGTGGCCTCTATGATAGACCTGCTGACCACCCAACTTTTGGAACAAACCACCACCCTTCGCCAAGACAGCGCCCACGGAATAGCCTTGGCTTTAGCCGTGTCGGAATGTCGCAACGACCCGGGACCGCTACAGCCCGAGGAAGCCATGCAATTTGCCGGAAAACTTTTTGCCTGCTCCCAACCCGAAGTATCGCCCTTGGGAAAAACCTGTATGCACATTATTCCCATCCAAGAAATCGACCAATTATTGAATTAAAAGAATACCACTAAGATATGAATTATTATCAAAACAGAAATCCCTTGGCCAATATACCGCCGGTCATCAAAAACCTGTTGATGATTAATGCGGTTATGTTGTTCGCCACCTATGTTATCGGCGATGCGATGTACGAAAAATTGGGTCTTTTTTATCCCGCTTCTCCATTTTTTCGTCCTTACCAGTATATTTCCCACATGTTCATGCACGGAAACCTTATGCACCTTTTCTTTAACATGTATGCCCTGTGGATATTCGGTTGCGCACTGGAATATGTTTGGGGAAGTAAACGCTTTCTTCTCTTTTATATGGCCACCGGATTAGGAGCCGCCGCCTTTCACACTTTTGTGCTTTGGCTGACTTCGCTGTCTATGCCCGCCTTTTCTCTATCTTATCATCAGATGCTTATGACTCCCACCGTAGGCGCTTCGGGCGCTATTTACGGGGTGCTTTTGGGTTACGGTATGCTGTTCCCCAACAATGTATTGCAGTTGATTTTCCCACCCGTTGCCCTCAAAGCCAAATGGTTTGTGCTGATTTTGGGAGCTTTGGCCCTGCTTTTGGGAGTTACCGGCCGCGGAGGTAATGTGGCCCATTTTGCCCATTTGGGCGGAATGATTTTTGCCTACCTGCTGATTCGCGGCTGGCGCAATAAAAATCGGATGTACTTCTAAACATGAGGGCGCTTTCCATACTCTTGAGCTGGCTCTCTCGGCTCTGCGTCCTTGTTTTGGGTATGGCCTTGATTTTGGCCTATTGCTCTGTGTACATTAATCCGGCTACCACTTGGATTCCGGCTTTCTTTGGACTTTATTTTGTACCCATCGTGACGGCCAACCTTCTGTTGCTTTTAATCGGTTTACTCAGACGCTCATCGGCGGCTTGGATTCCTTTTATTTGCCTGCTGCCCGCCCTGCTTTTTGCAGACCTCTTTGTGCGTTGGAGCAAGCCCGAAGAAGCCGGGCCCGGCCTGTCGTTAAAAATTGCCAGCTATAACGTATGCAACTTTCAAGGCTATGGGAACAAAACGCGGGAAGAAACCATCAGAGAAATCAGCCGCCTCTTGGACAGGGAACAGATAGATATTGTGTGTATGCAGGAGTTTTTTTATCCCGACACCGCCAAAATAGCCGAACTCTTTGCCGCCTACCCTTATCAATGTTTTAGTCAGAGGAATCCCAAAGAATCTTACAGGGGAAACGTCATTTTTAGCCGCTATCCCATAGAGGCTGTGGGCGAATTAAGTTTTCCCAATAGTTCCAGAACCTGCATTTATGCCGACATCAGCCTGTCGGGGCGTACCATTAGGGTTTACACTACCCATTTGGAATCAAACAATATATCCCTAAACGCTTTGGTTGACCGGATACGAAAATATCAAGAAAGTCCCGACGAAATTATTCAAGCCCACAGGCGGATTCGGGAAGCATTTTTGACGCGCGCCCGACAGGTGGAAATTATTGCCAATCACCTGCAAACCGTAGATATGCCTTTTGTTTTTTCCGGAGACTTTAACGATACCCCCACTTCCTATACTTACTACCGTCTGCAAAAAGG
>WRBG01000049.1 GCA_009784635.1 Bacteroidales bacterium
ATTTGATGAAAAGTGCGAGCTTGCTTTTTACGCACATTTCCATTTTGTAAGTATCCATCCATTTGCAGACGGCAATGGCAGAACCTCCCGCCTACTTATGAATTACCTTTTGGCTTGTTTTGATTTGCCCATGTTCTATGTTTTTAAAAGCAACCGTATTTCATACATTCAAGCGTTGGAAAAGTCGCGTACCACCGAAAATTTATTGCCATTTTACAACTTTATGTTCAAGCAGTATAAAAAGTTTATTTCAAGTCAAAAAGCTGTAATTCAGTGATTCGGTTGGGATTCGAACCCAAGACCCACAGCTTAGAAGGCTGTTGCTCTATCCAACTGAGCTACCGAACCAAGAAAAGAGAGCGCAAAGGTAATAATATTATGCAAAAAGTAATTTCCACCGAAAAAATTCCCATCAAAATGTGGCTCAACGAGCCGGAGTCCGGCGCAATGAAGCAGGCCTGCAATCTTGCCAATCTGCCTTTTGCCTTTAGCCATATCTGTTTGATGCCCGACGCCCACGAGGGCTATGGAATGCCCATTGGCGGCATATTGGCCACCAAAAATGTGATTGTACCCAATGCCGTAGGCGTAGACATCGGCTGCGGAATGTGCGCCGTAAAAACCAACATCAAAGCCGATGGTTTGGAACGCGGGCAACTGACGCAAATCATGAGGGACATTCGGGAACTTGTCCCACTCGGATTCGAACACCACAAGCAACGGCAAGATGAATCTCTGATGCCGCAAGGCTACCACATAGATGAACTTGTGGTGGTAAAGCGGCAGTATCCGGCGGCATTAAAGCAGCTCGGTACGCTTGGCGGCGGCAATCATTTTATTGAATTGCAACGCTCCGATGATGGGATTCTTTGGATTATGGTACATTCGGGCAGCCGTAATTTTGGCTTGCAGGTGGCGGAATACTACAACAAAAGAGCAAAGAGATGGAACGAAATCTATTACTCCTCGGTCGAGGCCAAGGCAGATTTGGCGTTTTTGCCTTTTGAGACCGACGATGCCCATCTGTACTACAAAGAAATGCAGTATTGCACCGAATTTGCGCTGGCCAATCGAAAACTGATGATGGAGCGTATTCAGCAAGTCGTTTCGTCTGCGCTCCACGCTGTAACTTACGAGCCGATGATTCATATTGCCCACAACTACGCAGCTTGGGAAAAGCACTTTGACACCAAGGTTATTGTTCACCGCAAAGGCGCAACATCGGCCAAACAGGGCGAAACAGGCATTATTCCGGGCTCTCAAGGAACCCAATCGTATATAGTGGAAGGGCTGGGCAATCCGGAGAGTTTTATGAGTTGCTCCCACGGAGCCGGACGTGTGATGAGCCGCAAGGCCGCCATACGCAACCTCGATTTGGAAGAAGAAAAACGGAAGCTCGACGAGCGCGGCATCATACACTCCATACGTTCAAAATCGGATTTGGAAGAAGCCTCATCGGCTTACAAAGACATTGGGGAAGTAATGGCGCTTCAAAGCGATTTGGTAAAAATCAAAGTTGCGCTTAGTCCTTTGGCTGTGATTAAGGGATAGAAAACTTTACCGGGTATTTTACCGGATATTTTACCGGGTCTGCTTTTTCATTTTGGCCGCCAAAAATTCCAAACCAAAAACCAAGACAAAGCCAAGCAATATAAAGAGCGGAATTGTTGCCATGAAAGCGGGATTCCCGCTCAGTTCGGCGTGGTTTCCGGGCCATAGCTTTTCTAAAGAGCCAAACATAAAACCGGCCATCAGGCACACCATTTTGCTGTAATATCTATCGAGCAGCCAGTACAAAAGGCGGGAAGAAGCCATGACTCCTACCACAGCTCCGGCGGCAAATGCCAGCAACACATCCCAATATAAACCGGAAATGGCATCAAGGATAAACTGGTATTTCCCCATTAGTACCATTACAAAAGCCCCCGATATGCCGGGCATAAGCATGGCGCAAATGGCAATGGCTCCGGTCAAAAAGATAAACCAATAATCATTGGGGGTTTGGGAAGGCGATACCTTACAAATAATAATAGCCAAAACCATACTGGCCAAAAAGACCACAATATTCCATATATTCCACTTTTTCAATCCTTTAAGCACATAAATCGCAGCAGCCACCACCAATCCGGTAAAAAGCGACCAAACCGGAACGGGATAGGCCTTGATGAGGTATTGCAAGAGCTTGGCTATGCTAAAAACACTGGTTAAGATGCCGCAGCCGAGGGCTAATAAAAACCATCCGTTGAGCTGTTTCCAAAAAGCGCCCCATTTTCCCCGAAACAAGAGGGCCAATAAAGACGGACTTATTGACTTAATCGAGTACAGCAACTCCCTGTATACGCCGGTTATAAAGGCAATCGTACCGCCGGACACCCCGGGCACCCAATCAACAGCCCCTATCAACAAACCCTTTATCCCAATAATCAAATAAGACCAAAACGAACGTTTTTGCTCCTGCATGGCTAAGGCAGTTTAACGCATTTTAGGCTGTCTTCAAGCAACCGGACAAAATCATCTCCGTCCACCGCCTGCTCTATGCCCAGCACCAAATGATAAGGAGTCTGTGGTCGAACATAACGCCCCACTTTTAACCTTGCTTTGGTCAAGGCCGCCATATAAGAGGTAGTAAAGTAATACTCCGGAGACAAATTGATTAGCAGGTCAAAAGACTGTTTTACAAAACTATCCGCCGCTTCCGGACGTATCAATCCATACCAGTTTACATGCTTGTAGTCCAGCACCAACCAATCGTTGTCCCCCCATGAATGCGGAACCGGCAGCTTTTTGTTTCTTTGGTAAATACACACGCTGCACGAGTCGCCTTGCTCGGAAAACAGCCGACACAACTTATCTACCAACTTTAGTTGCTCCACGCTGTTGAGGCACACAATAAAGCCCACCTTCCTAAACAGAGTATCCGATGGGGCGAAAACCGGCTTGGGACGACTCAAGATGGACAAAAGCCGTCTGTTCTGCAACAATTCTTTAAATCCCATTTGCTTTTCGTTTGAAATCGCGCAAAGTTATGCAGAATTTATCAATTCTGTAGTTTTTTCTATCTTTACCGGCTGTTCATAACTATGAAATCCCAAAACAAAGCCCTGTTTTTAGCCCTTGCCGCCGTCCTCTGCTGGTCCACCATCGGCAGCGCATTCCGGCTGAGTCTAAATTTTTTACCTCCACATCGACTCATATTTTACGCCCTAATTACTTCCCTTATTTTCACGGCTGTTTATATGGCGATAAACGGAAGTTTGTTCAGGCTTTTTAGCTTTAGCGCCAAACAATACCTCTACTCCGCCCTTACGGCCCTAATCAATCCCTTTGCCTACTACTTGATGCTCCTGCATGCCTATGACATACTCCCCACCCAAGTAGCCGGAACCATCAACTATATATGGCCGCTGCTGTTGGTATTGCTCTCGGCTTTAGTCCTCAAACAAAAAATAAGTCGTCGAGCCATCTTGGCCTGCTTCATCAGTTTTTCGGGATTGGTGCTGATTGTAACGCGGGGGCGGTTCGACAGCCTCTCCTTTGGCAACCCCTTGGGCGTGGGATTGATTCTTTGTTGCAGCATCTTTTTTGCCCTATACTGGATTTTAAACATGAGGGACAAACGGGAAGCGGCCGATAAACTCATCCTGACCTATTTTTTCGCCGCCCTCTACCTGATTCCGGTTCAGTGTTTGCTGCCCGGAAGCTGGGCCTTGCCCCCCATACAAGGCTTTTTTGGGGCCGTATACATCGGAATTTTTGAAATGGGCTTGACCTTTATCCTGTGGCTTAAAGCGCTTAAACTCACCACAAACACAGCAAGGATAAGCAATTTGGTATTCCTTTCTCCCTTTATATCCCTGTTCTTTATATCAATTTTTGTAGGAGAACAAATCGCTTTTACTACCTTTGCAGGACTAATTTTGATTGTTATGGGGATTATCCTTTCTCAAACCCGTGTAAACAAAGCTTCTGACGCATGAGCAGACGTTTTTGCGCCCTCCTTTTGAAATGGCTTGGCTGGAAATGCGTGGGCGGCCCTGTAGCTGTTCCCAAATGCATCATTTTGGGAGCGCCTCACACTTCTGTTTGGGATTTTTTGATTTCCGTACTTTTTTATAGAGCCGTGGGGGGAAAAGCCTCCATCTTAGTGAAAAAAGAGTTTTTTATTTGGCCTTTGGGGAGACTTTTAAAACGATTGGGGGGTATTCCCGTAGACCGCTCTAAAGGCGTCTCCTTAGTTAAGCAGGTAGTGGAGGCCTATAATGCCCACGAACACCTGCACATCGCCATAGCCCCCGAAGGCACCCGAAAGCCGACCGCCCAATGGAAAGGGGGATTTTATACCATTGCCAAAGCCGCCCATATACCTGTGTACCTTGGTTTTTTTGACTGGGGAAAAAAGGAAGTAGGCGTAGCCGAGGAACTGCCCCTCTCCGACAACCAGCAGGCCGATATTAAACGGGTTCGCCAATGGTATAAGGACAGGGGCGTAGTAGGCAAGTACCCTACACATTTTATTACCGGAACAGATATTGATTAATACTTTTAATTATGCATCAGAATTACCCTACCCTCAAACACACATTCATCCACAGTATTCGGGCATTTGCCGACCGCCCGCTTTTTGCTTTTTGCGATGAAGAACCCCTAAATTACAGCCAGATCGGTACGCTGACCCAACAATTAGCCTCGGTTTTTGACCAAGCCGGTTTAGCCCAAGGCAGTAAAATCGCTATTCTCGGAGCCAACATGCCCCATTGGCCGGTGGCTTACTTAGCCTCGGTTACTTCGTCTCGGGTGGCCGTCCCCATTTTGCCCGACTTTACCGCGTTTGAAATCGCCAATATCTTGGAACATTCCGAATCTAAAGCCTTGGTAGTGTCCCAAAAATTGAAATACAAAATTCCCGACCATCTTTTGCAGGAGATTCCCTTAGTCGTGTGCATGGATACGCTGGAAGTGCTCTCGATGCATCCGGCTGCCGCCTGTACGACTTCGGAGCCACAGCCCGAAGATTTGGCATCCATTATCTATACCTCAGGAACATCCGGCACCTCAAAAGGAGTGATGCTTAGCCACCGCAACCTCTGCGTTCAATTAGATATGATATACAAGCTTTTCGCTATTGTTCCTTCGGATGTATTTCTCTCCATATTGCCTTTGTCCCACGCCTATGAGTGTACCATCGGCATGCTTTATCCTTTTTGCTATGGCGCCTCTGTCCGTTATTTGGACGGAGCCCCCACCCCCAGCCTGCTCATGCCGGCCCTGCAATCGGCAAGGCCTTCCGTTATGTTGAGCGTGCCCCTTATTGTGGAAAAAATCTACAAAAACAAGATTCGCCCCACCTTTACCAAAAATTTCTTTTTGCAGTTTATTTACTCCTTTCAGCCCATACGTCGCTTATTGCATAAAATCGCGGGAAAAAAATTGCTCAAAACCTTTGGCGGAAATCTTCGCTTTTTTGGGATAGGCGGCTCTAAATTAGACGGCGTGGTAGAGCGCTTTCTCAAAGACGCCGGATTTCCCTATGCCATTGGCTACGGTTTGTCGGAAACCGCTCCCTTGATTGCGGGCGCTGTTCCCGGAAAAGTGAAATTTCAATCTACCGGCCCTGCTTTGGATATGCTCGAAGTACGTATTGCCAACCCCAACAAGTATGGCGTAGGCGAGTTGCAGATGAAGGGCGACAATGTGATGATGGGCTATTACAAAGCTCCGGAGCTGACCGCATCGGTCTTTTGTCCGGACGGATGGTTTAGAACCAAAGATTTGGCCAAAATGGATAAGGAAGGAAATATTTCGATTATGGGACGCTGGGACAATATGATTGTGGGGCCCAGTGGAGAAAATATTTATCCCGAAGAGATTGAGGCGGTTATTAACGAACACGACTTGGTGTTGGAATCCTTGGTGGCTCAGATTAAGGGAAAAATGGTAGCTATCGTACATTTTAATTATCCCCAAATCGAAGCTTGGCACCAATTCAAAGAAGAAGCGGTGAAGAACATGAACGAACGGGTGGAGAAACTAAAAGTCGAGCTTAAAGCCTACATCAATGAACGGGTCAATAAGTTTTCCCGCATTGCCGAAATTATTGAACAGCCCCTTCCGTTTGAAAAAACCGCCACCCAAAAGATTAAGCGGTTCCTGTACGTGTAATAACAAGGTAAGGCTGGGCGAAGCCCGGATTGAGGCCGCGCAACAACGACAACCGAGCCGCATGCAAGTTCAGCGCAGTTACATCCCTTATTGCCAGCTTTTTGAACTAGAAAGAAATCCTTTCAAGTTCGACTAAAAATTTTCTGCTTTCAATTCAAAAAATGCCTGCGGATGGTGGCAGCACGGGCAATTGTCCAAAGATTTCTCGCCGTAGTGTATGTAACCACAGTTTCGACATGCCCATTCCATCTTGACAGTGCGTTGGAAAACTTCATCTTGATTGACATTCTGCAACAACTTGAGGTAACGTTCTTCGTGTCTTTTTTCAACGGTAGCTACCAATTTGAAAGCTGTAGCAATTTGGGGAAATCCTTCTTCCTCGGCAATACGTGCAAATTCGGGATAAAGCAAATCCCACTCCTCGTGTTCGCCCTCGGCTGCTGCCAACAGATTTTCGGCGGTACTGCCGATGACTCCGGCAGGAAATGTAGCGGTGATTTCAACCATACCGCCCTCAAGAAATTTGAAGAACAGTTTAGCATGCTCTTTCTCTTGTGCCGCCGTTTCTTCAAAAAAGGCTGCAATTTGTTCAAAGCCATCTTTGCGGGCTTTGCTTGCAAAAAAAGTATACCTGTTGCGTGCCTGTGATTCACCTGCAAACGATTTTAACAGGTTTTGTTCAGTTTTTGTTCCTTTGATATTCATGGATTTAATATTTTTTATATTGCCATTTTTTAACCGGCGACAAAAATAGTTTTTTTTTTGTATTTTTGCAGCAAAAAATGTTAGATACCAGTCATCTTCATCCAATGCTCGTACACTTTCCTATCGCATTAACGCTTGTAGGAATTGTACTCGAATTAGTTAGGGTTTTATTTTGCAAAACTGACGCGAAGTTGCCGAGCGGCGAACTGCTCCTCTACATGGCCGCTGCCACTGCGGTATTTGCTTTGTTGAGCGGATTTCTTTTTACCTCCACGTTTTCGGGAAAACCGCTTGAGGTGAGAAACACGCATATGTTGTTGGCTGTTTTGTCAACCGTTGCTCTGTCGTTAGCCTCTCTTTTTTACCTGCTTTACCGCTTTGGGAAACAGAAGAAAAGCATTTTTTCCACGATAGGATTGACGTTTTACGTAATTGCAGCAATTTTGATGGGCGCAGCGGGATATATGGGAGGCAGTTTGGTGTATTCCTACATGATTGGATTGTAAGTAATTTTCAAATCTTTATTATAAATCTTAAAAAATCAAAGCAAAATGAGAAGTATTATCAGAGTTACAGTAATGTTTTTGCTGGTTGGCATCGTTGCCGTTTCGTGTTCGGGCGCAAAACCTGAAAAAACCATCGAAAATTTAAAAGAAGCCATTACGGGCGAGAGCAACGCAAGCATCACGTATGAGGCATTTTCGGCAAAAGCCGCTGAAGACGGTTTCCCCAACATTGCTAAAATGTTTGCAGCAGCCGCAGAAGCAGAGGCAATACATGTGAAAAACCACAATGCAGTATTGGTCAAGTTGGGCGAGCAAGCGTTTACCGCAAAGCTCGAAACGCCAACAGTAGCCGACATGGTATCTAACCTTGAGGCAGCCATTGAAGGTGAAACATACGAATTTACCGTGATGTATCCGGGCTTTCTAACCGTTGCCAATTCCGAAAAAGCGAAAGACGCAATTACCTCTTTCACATGGGCAAACGAAGCCGAAAAAACACATGCAAGGCTGTATACCAAAGCGTTGAATATCCTAAAAGCAACAGGTAGCGACGAAACGGTATCGTCCACATGGTACACCTGCCCCAAATGCGGCGATTTATTCGATACTATTGAAGGTGTCGGTGGTTGCCCATTGTGCGCCACAAACCCTGCATCTTTTTTGAAGTTTTAGCATATAACCCAAAAAGAGGCCGACCTGCCTTAAGGGAAGCAAAACGCCGCTCAATTCCTAAAGATTAATCCTTGGTCAAGGCTGTCCGCTACAATTGTTTTATTGTTTTGGATTTGGCCCGACAGGATTTTTTTGGCCAATTCGTTGACCAATTCCCTTTGCAGTACCCGTTTTAAAGGACGGGCGCCGTAGGCGGGTTCATATCCTTTGTTGGCCAAGTAGTCCAAGGCTTTGTCGGTAATTTCCAATTCAAGTCCGCTTTGTTGCAACATCTTTTTGATGTCGGCCAATTGGATGTTCAAAATGCCTTTGAGGTGTGCGCAAGTTAGGGGATGGAACATGATGATTTCGTCTATCCGGTTCAAAAACTCGGGACGCATGATTTGTTTGAGCAACTCCAATACATCCAACCTGCAACGCGCCCAAACCTGCTCCTTGTTTTGTTCGGTCATTTCTTCCATCCGTTCTTGAATAATGGGCGAACCCACATTGGAAGTCATGACGATGATGGTGTTTTTAAAATCGGCGGTGCGGCCCTTGTTGTCGGTCAGACGGCCATCGTCCAATACCTGTAAGAGGATATTGAATACGTCCGGATGGGCCTTTTCGATTTCGTCGAGCAGGACTACGGAATAAGGTTTACGGCGTACCGCCTCGGTAAGCTGGCCGCCTTCGTCGTAGCCGACATAACCCGGAGGGGCGCCTATCAGACGGCTTACGGTGTGTCGCTCTTGATATTCGCTCATGTCAATTCGGGTCAGGAGGTTTTCGTCGTTAAAAAGGTAATCGGCTAAGGCCCGCGCCAATTCGGTTTTGCCTACACCGGTGGTGCCTAAGAATAAAAAACTGCCGATGGGCTTTTTGGGGTCATGGAGGCCGGCGCGGGAACGGCGGATGGCGTCTGCCATGGCGGTAATGGCTTCGTCCTGCCCCACTACTTTCTTATGCAGTTCTTCTTCGAGCTGCAATAATTTCTCCCGTTCGCTCTGCAACATCTTTTTCACCGGAATACCCGTCCATCGGGCAACCACCTCGGCAATGGCTTCGTCGTCTACTACCTCGTTAATCAAGCTGCCTTCAAAGGCTTCCTTTTGCCGGCTCAATCTTTCTATTTCCTGCTCGGCCTCCCGAATCTTGCCGTATCGGATTTCGGCCACCAAACCGTAATCGCCTCGGCGCTCGGCGTCTTCTGCTTTAAATTTCAGATTCTCTATCTCCTGTTTCTTCTGCTGGATGGATGCCAAGTTTTTTTTCTCCTCCTGCCATTTGGCCCGCTTTACCTCCCGTTCCCCGTTTAGCTCGGCGATGGTTTTGCTCAGGGCCTCTGTTTTGTCTTTATCCCCGTCCCGCTTAATGGCCTCCCGCTCTATCTCCAACTGACGAATCTTGCGGTCTAATTCGTCTATCACCAAGGGAACCGAATCCATTTCCAACCTTAGCTTGGAGGCGGCCTCGTCCATCAAGTCAATCGCCTTATCGGGTAAAAAACGGGAAGTGATATAGCGATGCGATAATTCTACCGCCGCAATAATAGCGTCGTCTTTAATCTGCACTTTATGGTGGTTTTCGTAACGCTCCTTGAGGCCCCGCAAAATGGAAATGGCTTCTTGAGGAGAAGGCTCGCCTACCATGACCATTTGGAACCGGCGCTCCAAAGCCTTATCCTGTTCAAAATACTTCTGATATTCGTCCAAGGTGGTGGAACCTACCGTCCGCAATTCTCCCCGCGCCAAGGCAGGCTTGAGGATATTGGCCGCGTCCATAGCTCCATCGCTTTTTCCGGCTCCGACCAAAGTATGGATTTCGTCAATAAACAAAATCACCTCGCCTTCTGCGGCAATCACCTCTTTAACTACGGACTTTAATCGTTCTTCAAATTCTCCCTTGTATTTGGCTCCGGCAATCAAAGCGCCCATATCTAATGAATACACCTGTTTGGACTTTAGGGTCTCCGGCACGTCTCCGGCCACAATGCGCCGAGCAATACCCTCGGCAATAGCCGTCTTTCCCACTCCGGGCTCCCCTACCAGAATAGGATTGTTTTTGGTTCGCCGACTCAGAATCTGCAATACCCTGCGTATTTCCTCGTCCCTGCCTATCACCGGGTCTAATTTGCCCTCTTGGGCCATACGGTTCAGATGAAGGGCATACTGATTTAATGCTTCAAAAGTTTGCTTGTTGTTGTTCATAATCCATACCTTTTATATATACGTGCAACGCAAATAACCGGCCAGCCTGCATTATCTGACATTTTGACAGTTGTTGGGTCGCGACCGTAGTTGGCGGATAAAATATTTGGTATATTCAACAATAATTCCTACTTTTGGAAAAAATTGATTACCTTGGGCGTAATATGTTATACAATAAAACTATATAAAATCAACCGTATGAAAAAAATTTCTATCCTACTCAGTCTTTTTCTGACTACATCTTTGTTCGCGCAAAACTCCCCCATCCTATGGAGAAACGACCGCACCGGTATTTATAACGAAACGGGCTTGTTAAAATCATGGCCCGACGGCGGCCCCCAATTGTTGTGGTATTACAATGCATTGGGAGACGGCCATGCGTCTGTAAGCATTGCCAACGAAAAAGTGTATGTAACAGGAATGACCGATGGTAAAGGCTATCTGTATGTATTTGACACAAGTGGTAAACTCTTGAATAAAAAAAAGTATGGGCCGGAATGGACGCCAAGCTACCCGGGCTCTCGAGGCGCTGTCACCATCAACGATGGCAAACTTTATATCCATACTGCCACAGGGGTTATTTATTGCTTTGACGAACAAACATTAAACTTGGTTTGGCAAAAAGATTTTCTAAAAGAATTTGGCGGCAGAAACATCAGATGGGGACTAAACGAATCGCTCTTGATTGTGGGCGACAAATTGATAGTAACCCCGGGTGGGCCAACGCATAATATTGTAGCGCTCAACAAGGCGAATGGCAACCTAATATGGAGTTCAAAAGGCATAGGCGTTTTATCGTCCTATTGTTCGCCTCTTTACATATCTGACCAGCAAGTGCCGCAAATAGTAACCATGATGTCTACCCATATTGTGGGCGTAGATATTGCAAATGGAAATACACTTTGGTCGTACCCACATGAAAACATGCGGCAGATACATCCCAACACGCCTGTTTATCACAACAATATGGTGTTGTGTACCAGCGGATACGGTAAGGGTTCCGTAATGTTGCGCCTGACAAATGGAGGCAGGAGCGTAGAAAAAGTTTGGGAATCAAAAGACTTGGAAACAAAAACCGGAGGGGTTGTAAGAATAGGCAACTACGCCTATGGCTCTGGCGATAACAGTAAATACTGGTAC
>WRBG01000050.1 GCA_009784635.1 Bacteroidales bacterium
CGGCCTCAAAACCCCTCCAATTGCGGGCGGCAGCCATAGCCCCCGAATCATTTTTGTCCAAGCCCTGCTTGAGAAGGGCAAAGGTTTGCGGCGAGGGTATCGAGCCTAAGGCTGGATAATAGATTGGATTCAACAGCTTGGGAGTTATCAGCGAAACCGCGCGCTCAACGGGCATGGCTGCCAATGCAGCGCCAACCGCCTTCTGCATATCCGCAGTGTGGACGCCGCTTTCGAGGATGCGGCACAGCGTGTCAAAATCATTCTCGGAAGCTACGTGGGACAAAGCCTTGTAAGCGGCGGCAGCCACAGGCCCTCCGCCCAAAGTTTGCGCAAGAATCGGCTGGAATGCGTTTTTGCAATGCTTCATGGCCAAAAGTTCCATAATGGCTATCTTGCCCCTGTCTCCGGCACGGGGAAGCGCGGCAATAAGTTGCGGGTTGAGGTCGGCGGGATACCAAACAAGGACGCCCTGTATATCCGATGTCTGCTCTGCATGGGATGAGGAAGCGAGCATGTTTACCAGCGCCTCTCCGCCCATGGGGCTTGCAATTTTGCCCAAAGCAGCGGCGGCAGCTTGACGCAGTTCGCCATCTTGGGCGGCAAGGTAGAGAATAATCTTGTTCACAGAATTTTGCACACGCTGGTTGCCCAAGTAACGAACCATATCGGCGGCGGCCTCATTGGTCGCTTTGAGCCTGTTTGTCGCCGGAAGTCCGGCGGCCAAAGATGCGTTAAATCCCTCATCGGCATAAGGGGCAATGGCGTTGAGCGCGGCATTGCGCAAGCCACGGTCTTTGTCTCTCATGGCTTTGAGTACCGCAGGAAATGCAGTCTTGCCGTTTTGAGCAATAAATATTTCCATGGCGGCGGTGCGTATGTTCGGTTTCTTGTGCTTCATGAGCAAAGCCACCCGCTTGGCGTCATCACTGCGCCCAAGGGCGGTCAAATAGCTGTGAACCGCCTGCGTAGGCTCATATTCAAAAGATACGTTTTTAGCCTCTTTTTCAAGGGCTTTCATTACTTTTTGGCTGCCTCCGGACTGGGAAAGGGCAAAGAGTACAGAGCGTTGCAGGGCCGGGTCCGAGCTGCCTATCCAAGAAATAAGCACATCGTCTTTAGTATTGAGCTTGATACGGCCTGCGGCCTGTGCGGCAACAGCTTTGTTGGGTATCTGCTCAAAAATGTTTTCGATGGCCCTTGCCGCTTCTACCGATTCGATTTGAGTCAAGGCGGCTAAGGCTTCCTCGCTTAAAGCAGGCGCCAGCGCGTACTTGGTCAGTACGGTTATGGCCGAGTTATTGCCAACTATTTCTATCTGACGGATAAAAAAAGCTTTGACGTCTCTATCCTCTGCCTTTTCCAATCCGCCGATAAGGGCTTTCTGAACGGCTTCACGGGCAGCCTCCCGTCCCGAAGCCGTAACATAATAGGAAAGTCCGCCAATGGCAAAGCCGGCAGCCGTATTGTCGTTTTCGGCGGCGGGTTGCATCTCGTCCATAAGCAGGGCAAGTCCTTCTGCTCCGGAACTTATCAAATCCCGCATCATTTGGTCATAATCTTCGGCATTTTGTGTGGGCATCTGAGCCAAGACATCTGCTACAATGGTCTTGGGAAGGCGGCCGGCGGGGGATTGCGCCAAGCCCGCCAAAGGCAGCATCAGCGTCAAAATCAATAAAGTATATATTTTTTTCATTATATTTAATCTTAGGCGGTTATTTACATGTTCCAAGGAGTCCTCATGGGTTGGTCTATAAGGCGGTTGGCCTGCTCGTCGCCCATGAACTCCAGCTTATGGGAATCAAAGTGCAGCGTGCGGTTGAGGCGGAGGGCGCAAAGGCCTATGTTCACGATGGTGGAAGAGCGAAAACCGTTTATTTCGTTAAGGGCAAATATCTGACGGTTTTTTACGCACTCCATAAAGTCTGTATATTGGGGTTTGGGGTCCGGCAACTCGGCCAAGCGTAGGCCAAGGTTGGGAATATCGGACACAAAACCCGGATAAAGTTTGCCCTTGGGGCCTTGAATGTAAGGGGCTTTGGGGTCTCCAAAATCTTCTCCGTTAAGGATAATCTTGCAGCCGTCTGCATAGGTGTAGATAATTTGACGCCAAGTGCCTACCGCATCGTGGTGCTGCTGGGGCGCATCCACCTCAACCTTGACGGGAGATTCGTTGTCCTTGCCCAAGAAGTATTGAACGGGGTCAAGGTAGTGTTGGCCCATATCGCCAAGGCCTCCTCCGTCATAGTCCCAATACCCGCGGAAGGTGTTGTGGGTGCGGTGTGCATGATAGGGTTTGTAGGGCGCGGGGCCAAGCCACAGGTCGTAGTCCAACTCCTTAGGTACGGGTTGGGGGTGCAGATGATTTTCTCCAACCCAGTAAAACTTCCAGTTAAAACCCGTATGGGCGCCTACGGTAACGGTCAGGGGCCAACCCAAAAGTCCGCTTTCGACGAGTTTTTTAATGGGGTGAACTGTGGTGCCCATTCCGTAAAAGTTATCCTCAAAGCGGAACCATGTGTTGAGGCGGAAGATATTGCCGTGTCGCTTGACGGCCTCCATAAGACGCTTGCCCTCTCCAATGGTGCGGGTCATAGGCTTTTCGCACCATATATCCTTACCCGCAGCGGCGGCTTCAATGGCCATAATGCCATGCCAGTGGGGAGGAGTTGCAATGTGTACAATATCCACATTGGCATCTTTAATCAGGTCGCGGTAGTCGCGATAGGCCGCTACTGCTTCGGGGGCGGCCTTAACCGCCGCATCCAAGTGATTTTTATCCACATCGCATACCGCCACAAGTCGGGTTCCCCCATAGTTGTAGTGTCCGCGACCCATGCTGCCCGTGCCAATGATGCCTTTGGTAATTTGGTCGCTGGGAGCTACAAAGCCCCTGCCTCCAAGTACCCTCCGCGGAACAATCGTAAAGAGGGCGGCGGAAGCGCCAATGCGCAAAAAATCTTTTCTGCTTATTGCCATAGTTTTATAGTTTTATAATGGTTGTCGAAAAAACCAATAAAGCCGCCTGAATAATGGAACAATCAAGCGGCTTTATCGTTGTTAAGAAATTCTTAGCCAATCAAACCAAGAATTGTGTTGAAAAGTGTAAAGCCTTGATTTACACCAAAAACCAGTCCAATAAGGAGCATAAAGATCAACAAAAAAAGTTCCATACTTCTTGTATTTAGTATAATTCCTACTCTATACCGTTTTCGGAATCCCGGAACCCTATTCAAAGGGTGTTTGCAAAGGTAATACATTTTTTCAAACTTCCATCCATTGTATGGAGGAATCCCTGCGCCAATAAGAGGTCTGTCGTTTGGCATACCGGCGCGTGTTGCGCTTAATCAAGGCAATAGCGCTTTCCAAACTGTGTTTCCCGTCCAAAAAATCAAACAATTCCCGGTATCCGACCGTCAACAAAGCCGGCAGCTTCCTGTAAGGCAGGAGGGCCTTTGCTTCTTCCAACAATCCTTCTTCCATCATCCGGTCCACCCTTGCATCTATACGGGCATAGAGTTTGTCTTTGTCCATACAAACTCCTGTCTTACAAATCTCAAACGGACGTTTGCGGTGGGTTCCGGATTTGAAGGAAGAAAAGGCGCGTCCGGTTTGTAAGCAAACCTCCAAAGCCCGAACGACCCTTTGGGGATTTTTGATGTCTATCTCGTAGTAACTTTGTGGGTCAAGCCGTTTTAGCTCAAAACGGAGGGCGTCCAAACCCTCTGTCTGCAACCTTTCTGTCAACTGCGCCCTTAAAACCAAATCAGCCCGAGGAAAATCGTCCATCCCCTTGCACACCGCGTCAATATAAAGCCCCGAGCCGCCTACCATAAGCAGCCGGTCATGGGTTTGAAACAATGTATCGAGCAGGGCCAAGGCTTCTAATTCATACCGCCCCGCCGTATAGGGATGATGTATGGAATGGGTGCCTACAAAGTAATGGCTTACCCCCTCCTGCTCCGCCAAGGAGGGAGCGGCGGTGCCAATACGCATCTCTTTGTAAATCTGACGGGAGTCGCAGGAAAGAATAGGACAGCCCCATTCTTTTGCCCAACGAATACCCAAGGCGGTCTTTCCCACTCCGGTAGGCCCCAATAACACCTTCAAACACTTGGCGGGCATTTTACTCGGAATCGAACTCTTCATTTACATCTATCGGGAGGCGCTCTTCCCGAAACTGGTCGGGGTCTCCCCCCTGCTCCATCACGGTGCGGGGATAAATTTTACGGGGTATCTCTTCTGCCATTTCTTCAAATTGCAAAATCAGATAACGCCCCTTAAAGATGTCAAACACATAATGGATGGTCAAGATTCCTTTCTGATGCAGAGACTCCAAACGAACTTGGTCCATGGAGCCGTGTCCCATATCAAAAAGGCCGTATTCATGCACGGGCTTGCCCGCATTGTTTACAGACCTAAAGATAACCTGCTGGTCGGGGGCAAAAGAGAAATCGTTTTGCAAAAACAGATGCAAGGCATAAAGCGTAGTAGAGGCTTTGGCCTGATATATTCTGACAAAGGCTTTGGTGCCGGGTAAGCTGGCTTTATATTGGTGTATCATAATCTCATAGTATCTATTCCGTCTGCATAATCCCAAAGTTGGGGACTTTGCGAACAACCAAAGTTAATACAATTTTTGAATCCTCCGACCATTCCTACCACAGATTGTAGTCGGGAATCGTTGGCCTCAAGAAAGTCAATCACCTCATTGATACATGTATATACTGAATAAAAAACAGTCGCTACAGGGGGGAATAAATCTTCTTTGGGCTGCAATAAAAAGAATCCCCCGTCTGTAAAAGAGGCGCCCTGCAAGGTCAGCAGGGCCTTTTGTCGGCGATAGGCGTTCCGGAATCCAAGGTGCGAAGCCTCATCGGGACATTGTTCAAAAACAGTCAAACGCATCAAATCAAACTCTTTTGGAACAAAAAGACGGACTACCGACCGGCAACCCAGCCCAAAATAAGCAAACATGTCGCGCTGCAATCCGGAAATCTGCTCCTGCCTTATGTCGGCCGAGAGTACGGCAACGGAAACACGGTGCCGGCGCACAATTTGGGGCAAATGAGGATAGCGGGCTGTAAACCAAGCTGCCGTTGCGTCCGAACCTGTGGCTATCAAGCCATGCGTATCCACGGGAACTTCCAACACATAACGCAGTCGGTAGCTCCATGCGGGGGCAAAGGAACAGAGCAGGCGATGTAAGGCCGGCAAAAGAAAAGCATCTTTGGACGAGAGCTTGACCGACACCGTCCTGCCCGAAGCCAACACCGACAGGTAGTCGTGGAAACCCACCAAAGGAATGTTGCCGGCCATCACTACGGTAATGTCTTTTTGGTAGGCATACCACACATCGGGATAGTTGGTTAGCCAGCTTTGCAGCTTGGGGGCCAAAAGGTATCCTTGGACTATGGAAGACAGCCGTTCTTTAATACAATAAGAGGTATACCACGGATTGGCGCCAAGGCTGTGGGCTATGGCTTGGTCTAAATCCGGTACGTCCAACGCTCCGGACAAATAGGCTTGCAGCCTGTTGCCCAAACCGGCAAAATCCCGTATAAACTCAATCTGTTCCATCTTACAAATGTACATGAAATCTTTTAATGCCGCACAGACGGATAAAAATTTTTTGCGGAAATTGCAGGGGAAGGTTGCGATAATGATTTTATTTCTTATTTTTGCGTTGACGACATTATAGGACGACGCTATTCTGCCTCATGGCTCGCAGAACAGGGGAAAATGTCCAGTGTCAAAATTGGAACGGAAACTGCTAATGGTCACTTGCACTATTATGAAAAAAATCTTTGTAGCGATTACGGTCATATGCTGCACAATCGCGTTGTTCTCGTGTGGGGGCAATAACAATTCGGATTACATAATTTCAAGCGTCAAGGATATACGGTATACGGCATTGAATTTGGAAACCGTATATATCCCTATGGATATAGAGACTTGTTCTTACGTTGGTCACTCCGGCGTGGATGGCAACCATCTCTACTTTTTTGATGAATTTTTCTGTTTTCTCTACGAGATTTCACCATCCGGTTCGGTGCTTGGTCGCCACCTTGGTTTGGGCAATGGGCCTGACGAGGTGCCTTTTAGACACCATTCAGGCATAACCGTAGTAAATAGTGAATTGCTTATTATGGGGAATACGTACGATGCCTATTTGTTTAAGAACTTTAAGAACAGAGAACGAATTCAACTAAGAGTCTCTCGGACTAATAATTCTCTTGAAGACTCAAGGGCGTATTCATCATTTTCCGAAGTATTAAGGAAAAAAGGCGACCGATACTTCTTTAACATCTATTCAGAGGCAGCTTATTGTAATCCATGGGAACACAGTAAAGAGAACTTTACAAATGCCCATATACTTATGGAGGTAGACCTAAAAAGCGGGAATCTAAAGCCAATCGGGAAGTACTCAGAATATTACATAGATAACCACGGCAAAATTAATCACTTATTTCAAATAAATTACGATATAGACAATAATAACAACTTCCATGTCTCCTATCAAGCCGATTCTTTAATCTATATATCAGATGAAAAATTCAATCCAATTAAAGCATTTGGATTTAAAGGCCTTAACATGAATACCAATTACGGGAGCGCACTGCCGAATTTGGAAGATTTTAATAGAGTTTGGGCTGATGATTTTCCCAACAAGGGACATTACACTTGGTTGGAATACATTGATGAAACCAACATGACCTTTAGAAGCTACCAAAAAGGATCTCATACCCCGTTTGACGGCTTGCAAATCTATCATGATGGCGTGCTTATCGCAGATGTAGAAGTGCCAAAACAATTTAAAGTAGCAGGTTATATCCCGCCTTACTACATTAGCCAAATTATTTGCGACGAGGAAGCTGAGACCATGAAGTTTTACAAATTTAAACTTGACTAAGCAAATATTCACATACTTATCGTTGCATCATTGGTTGTTATTGCAAGGTCTCTCATTTTTTTTTGCACCAACCGTATTTTTGTCGTAGCTTTGCTCGAATCAAAGTATATGTCTGATCTTTCGGAATCCGATTGTTACCAGACCGTTGCGGCATCTGCCTTAGGGGTCTATAGGGATAAGGACAGTAAGTTCTTAGCCTTGTGTTTATCCCGTCTCCGCTGTTATTACTCCCTATACCCAATACACTATGCCTAAAAGCCTTATTTCTATCCACGACCTCAGCAAAGAAGAAATCCTGCACATCTTACACACGGCCTCTGCTTTTGAGCGGGAACCGGACTCTTCCCTGCTTCGCCACAAGGTAATCGCCACCCTTTTTTTTGAGCCCTCGACCCGCACCCGCCTGAGTTTTGAAACGGCAGCCAACCGGTTAAGCGCAAGGATTATTGGTTTTACCGACTCGGGAAGCACCAGCGTGACCAAAGGAGAGAGCATTAAGGATACCATAAAAACGGTATCCAACTATGCCGACTTGATTGTTATTCGCCACCCTTTAGAGGGCAGCGCCCGTTATGCTTCCGAGGTGTCTTCCGTACCTGTGATAAACGCCGGAGACGGAGCCAACCAGCACCCCAGCCAAACCCTGCTCGATATGTACTCCATCCTCAAGACCCAGCAAAGTTTGGACGGATTACAGCTTACCTTGGTGGGAGATTTAAAATACGGACGGACGGTACACTCGCTCTTGCAGGCTATGTCGCTGTTTAGCACCCGCTTTACCTTTGTGTCTCCGCCAGAATTGGCTATGCCGTTAGAATACAAGCAATTTCTACAACACCGCAACCTCAGCTATAAGGAATCCAAAGACCTGCTCCCCCATATTCCGGAAGCCGATATCCTCTATATCACACGGGTGCAGGCAGAACGCTTTTCAGAGCCCATGGAGTATGAAAAGGTGAAAAACGTCTATTCGCTCACCGCCTCCATGCTCCATCCCTGCAAGCCCAACCTTAAAATCCTTCATCCTCTCCCCAGAGTAAACGAAATTGCCCTTGACGTAGACAATACGCCTCAAGCCTATTATTTTGAGCAGGCCCGCAACGGCATCTACACCCGCATGGCGATTATGGCTTATCTTCTTGGTTTAACTTAAAAACACGGCACTCATGGACGTAGATAACGATAAAACATTTAAGGTCAGCGCCATTAAAAATGGCACCGTCATTGACCGCATACCTCCCCAATCCCTCTTTAAGGTAATCGAGATATTGGGGCTTGACCGTACCGACCATCAAATCACCTTTGGCACCAACTTTGACAGCAAGCATCTTGGCAAGAAAGCCATCATCAAGATTACCGATTCTTTTTTTGAAGACCGAGATATTGACCGAATCAGCTTGATTGCCCCGGAAGCCAAACTCAATATCATCAAAGACTACAAAGTAGTGGAAAAACGACAGGTATCCATTCCTCGGCAAATTCGGGGGATTGCCCGATGTTTTAATCCCAAATGCATCACCAACCAACAACAAATGGAGACCCGCTTTACCACCAAAATAGAAAGAGGCGGAATATCATTGGTTTGCCACTATTGCGAAAAAATAACCGCCACCAAGAACTTGCAAATTATTAGCAAATCTAGAACATATCCTATTGATTTTTGATAAAAAATAGGAAAATCGATTAGAATCTCGTAATTTTTTCCTATCTTTGCCGGACATGGAAAAAACAGTACAAACTTTATAATAACAACCAAATGAAAACCGTTCACAATTTTAACGCAGGCCCCTGCGTATTGCCTAAATCGGCCATCGAAGCCGGAATCGAAGCCCTGAAAGATTTTAAAGGTTCAGGCATGTCTGTTATTGAGATTTCCCACCGTACCAAAGATTGGGAAGCAAGCATGGCCGAGTGCGAAGGACTATGGAGAGAACTCCTCAACATTCCCGACAATTACAAAGTGATTTTTGTAGGCGGCGGCGCCAGCTCGCAGTTTATGATGGTTCCTTTTAACCTTTTGGAAAACAAAGCCGCCTATTTGGAAACCGGCATGTGGGCCAAAAAAGCCTTTGCCGAAGCCAAGCTGTGCTTTGGGGACAAAGCCGTAAAAGTAGCCTCTTCTGCCGACAAGAACTTCAACTACATCCCCAAAGGATATGAAATTCCCGCAGATGCCGACTATTTCCACATCACCACCAACAACACCATCTACGGAACCGAGATTCATACAGACCTCGACAGTCCGGTAACTTTGGTAGCCGATATGTCTTCGGACGTGATGAGCCGTCCGGTAAACGTTTCTAAATACGGCGTTATCTACGGGGGCGCCCAAAAGAATGTAGGAACCGCCGGTGTTACCTTTGTGATTGTTCGCGAAGATTTGTTGGGCAAGGTGAGTCGCACCATCCCCACCATGGTGGATTACAGAACACACATTAAAGAGGGCTCCATGTTCAATACCCCTCCCGTATTCCCCATTCTGATTATGACCGAAACCCTCAAGTGGGTAAAAGCCAACGGAGGCGTAGAAGGCATGTACAAACTGAATGTGGAAAAAGCCAACTTGCTCTACAATGAGATTGACCGCAACCCCATGTTTGTAGGCACAGCCGAAAAAGAAGACCGTTCCTTGATGAACGTCTGCTTTGTGATGAACAAGGGATTTGAAGATAAGGAAGATGCCTTCATGGCTTTTGCCAAAGGAAAGGGCATGGTAGGCATTAAAGGCCACCGTTCCGTAGGCGGCTTCCGCGCTTCTATCTACAACGCCTGCCCCATGGAGAGCGTGCGGGCATTGGTGGCTTGTATGCAGGAATTTGAAAAAATCAACAGTTAACTTATTAAATCAATTAATCATGAAGATATTAGTAGCTACCGACAAGCCGTTTGCCAAAGTTGCCGTTGACGGTATTCGTTCGATTGTAGAGGGCGCCGGCCATACCTTAGCCCTGTTGGAAAAATATACCACCCCCGAAGAGCTGTACGCAGCAGTGGCAGACGCAGACGCCATGATTGTACGCTCCGACAAAGTAACTAAAGAGGTGGTTGCCGCCTCCAAAAACCTAAAAATCGTAGTACGTGCGGGAGCCGGATACGATAATTTGGATTTGGCCGCCTGCACCGAGCGGGGCATTGTTGCCATGAATACTCCGGGACAAAACTCCAATGCCGTAGCCGAATTAGCTTTGGGCATGATGGTCTATATGGCCCGCAATACCTTCCAGCCGGGCACCGGAGCCGAACTCAAAGGGAAAAAGTTGGGCATCCACGCTTACGGAAATATCGGTCGCTTGGTGGCCGGTATTGCCAAAGGATTTGGCATGGACGTATACGCTTATGACCCCTTTGTATCTGCCGAAGCCATCACCAAAGACGGCATTCAAGCAGTAAACTCCGTGGAGGAACTTTACGGCGCCTGCCAATACGTGTCGCTGAACATTCCCGCCAACGCCCAAACCAAAGGCTCAATCGGCTCTGCTTTGCTCTCCAAAATGCCCAAGGGAGGCTGTTTGGTTAACACCGCCCGTAAAGAGGTCGTCAACGAGGAGGAATTGGCGCAAGTATTAGAGGAGCGTCAAGACCTTAAATACGCCACCGACGTAGCCGCCGACAACTTTGCGCTGTTGAAAGAGAAGTTTGGCGCACGTGTGTTTGCCACCCCCAAGAAGATGGGCGCCGAAACCGCCGAAGCCAACATCAACGCAGGTTTGGCCGCTGCCAATCAAATCGTAAAATTCCTCGCAACCGGCGATAAGACGTTTCAAGTTAACAAATAGTCTATGGTAAAAATCAAACCTTTTGCGGCCGTTCGTCCTCCCAAAGAAATCGTAAAAGAGGTGGCGTCCCGTCCGTACGATGTACTCAACTCCAAAGAGGCCAAGGCCGAAGCCGGAGAGAAATCCTTATTGCGTATCATCAAGCCGGAGATTGACTTTGACCCGATTATAGACGAACACAGTCAGCAGGCCTACGATAAAGCCGTGGAGAATTTCAAGAAGTGGCAGGAATGTGGTTGGCTCAAACAGGACGCCAAGGAAATGTACTACATCTACGCCCAAACCATGGAGGGCCGTACCCAATACGGCTTAATGATTTGCGCCCATGTAGACGATTACCTCAACGGCAAAATCAAAAAGCATGAACTTACCCGCAGAGATAAAGAAGAAGACCGTATGATTCATGTGCGTATTCAAAACGCCAATGTGGAGCCGGTGTTCTTTGCCTATCCCGATGTAGAA
>WRBG01000051.1 GCA_009784635.1 Bacteroidales bacterium
GGCTTCTCGAGAAAGACATGTTTGCCTGCCCGCGCCGCATCAATCGTCATTTGCCCGTGCCAGTGGTCGGGAGTGGCAATAATCACGGCATCAATATCATCGGCAGCAAGCAATTCTTGATAGGTTCGGTAACGAACAGGCGCCTTTCCCAAGCTGCCATTTGCGCCTTCGCGGTGGATGTTGGCGCCCGCTTGAACCGCAGCTTCGCCGTATGGGTCAAAAATATCGCAGACGCCATTTATCACCACATTCAAGTCGTCCTGTTCCAAGAAGTGTTGCAGGCGGGTATCCTTACTGTCCATTTTGTTCTTTTCGGCCAAGTCGTCAATCACTTTAGGCTCCACAAAGCCAAGCCCCTGCAAAAGTTGTTTGCCCCTAATGCCAAAACCGATAATGCCTAAGCGTATCTGCTCGCCAACGACCTCTTGGGGAAGTTTGGGTTTGTTTTCGAATTTGAAAAGGTTGCGTCTGTTTCTGATATATTGGTCTCTTGAGATTTTTTTGTAGACGCCATAGCCTAACACCCCCAGCACCGGCAGGGTCAGCATGGTTTTGAGGGCTTCGCGCCTGCTGTTGGCTTGAGGGTCTTCCTGTTTATGCTGTTCCATATCTTATACGAATTTTGGTAAGTATTTTTTAATGAATCTGTCGAGGCCAATAATCTGAGAAGTGGGGAAGAAAAAGACCACCGCCAAGGCCGCCATCTCGACCACGTTTTTATCAATCCAAAGATAGTTCCCTTCTACCGGCATGGCGTATTGCACGCCCAAAAAGGAAGGGTGCGACATATAGTAAAACGACAAAAGGATGATGCCACATATCGAGGCCATTTTTGCAAAAGCTCCGCAGATAAGTCCCAATCCAATGAGAAGCAGGCCCCATTCATTAAGAAAATCTACTACGGGCATGAGGGAGGAGTCGGCCAAATCTATAAAAAATCGAGATAAAAAACCTTGAGAATCCCTAAGGTACATGGCTGCACCCCAACTTGGACTAAAGATTTTTACAATGCCTTCGTAAGCAAAATGCCATCCGATAAATACCCGCAAGATTACGAGCGCGGTTAACTGTTTGGTTGAGTAATTCATCTAGCAAAAATTTATCGAAGGTAGTCATTTTTTTGAATTGTTGTACGGGATAAAAAAAAAATCCTATCTTTACCCAACTAAAACCTATCTCCCATGAGGCGTTATCTTTTCCTACTTTTTTCGATTCCTGCAATGTTACAGGCGCAGCAGAAAAGCGTCTATACGCTGGAAGATTTGATATCCTTGGCCCAAACTTCCTCTCCCAGCGCCCTAATCGCCCAAAACAATTACCGCGCCCAGTATTGGAGCTACCGAGCCTATCAGGCACAACTGTTGCCCTCTTTAAACCTTGCGGCGAACCTGCTTGAGTTCAACCGCTCTACCCAATTGTTGATTGACCCGGGGACGGAACAGTATAAATATGTGGATAATAGCGCATTAAGAAACGGATTGCAGTTGTTTGTCAGGCAAAATATTGCGCCCACAGGCGGTTCTTTGTCGCTGAGTACCCAGTTAGACAGGACGGACCAGTTTTCGCCCAAATCGGCCATGTTTTACCAAAGTATGCCGGTGAGCCTTGCTTATTGGCAGCCGATAGGCGGCTTTAACGCCCTAAAATGGCAAAAAAAGTTGGCTCCAAGGGAATATGAATTGGCCAAACGGGAGTATTTAGAAGACATGGAGTTTATTACCCTTAGGGTGGTGCAACTCTTTTTTGACGTGCTTTTGCGGCAAAAAAGCTACGAAATGGCCCTAAAAAATTATGAAAACACCGAACATGCCTATAAGATGGCGGAACAGCGTTTTGAGCTGGGCACCATCACCAAAAACGATTTATTACAGTTGCAGGTACTCCTTTACAACCACGACATAGAGAGTCGGGATGCAGCATTGACATTGACCACCTCCCTCTTTAGTCTGCGTTCTTATTTGGGATTGCATCAATCGGTACAGTTTGATTTGGCCTTTCCCGATATTCAACAAGAGGTTAGCGTTGATTATGAGCAAATATTGTCGCTTTCTTACCAAAATGGCACGCTGCAATTGGCTCAAGAACTTAGGACGATGGAGGCGGAGCGCGCCATTGCCGAGGCTAAGGCAAATCGGGGGATTCAAGCAAACCTTAGGATGTCTTTTGGCTTGTCTCAGAACGCCGAAACCTTGAGCGGAGCTTATAGAAATCCCAGAGACAGGGAAGTAACCGGACTGTCGCTAAACATGCCCATTATGGATTGGGGCATGGGCAGGGGACGGGTAAGGATGGCGCAATCCCGCGCCGATGTGGTGGCCGCTCAAGTAGACCAAGCATTTAAAGACCATGAACAAAATGTGTTGATTAAGGTGATGCAGTTTAACAATCAAGTGTACCAGTGTGCGCGCTCCCGTCAGGTGGAGCAAATCGCTCAAGAACGCTATCAAATATGTTTGGATAAGTTTGCCAACGGCAGCTTGTCGGTAACGGAGTTAAATATGGCTCAAGCAGAGAAGGACAATGCGGTAAGGCGTTATATTTTAGATTTGCGCTCCTATTGGAGTTACTATTTTGAAATCAGAAGGATGTGTCTTTTTGATATCATGACGGGCAAAGATATTTCGGTAGAATTTGACAAACTGGTGGACAGGTAACGGAACGGATAATTTAATATTTGAACATAATGAACAGCAAAGGGTTTCTATTAATTGTATGTGTAATAATGCTGGGCATGGCGGCGTGCGGCAGAGATAAAAAAGACGATGCCGCCGATTTGGCGAGAAATGTATATGAACGGGAGGTAAACAGCGTGGACACCATGTACCTCAAGCGCACCGACTTTAAAGACCAATTGTCGAGCAACGGCAAGCTAAGGGCCAAGGTAAAGGGCGTTGTCGGATTCAGAAATCCGGGCATAGTGGTGGAGTTGCCTGTGAAAAACGGCTCTTATGTGCAAAAGGGAGATTTGATTGCGCGGATTGATTCCGAGGAGGCCACATTGGTTTTGGCGCAGGCGCAGGTGCGCTATCAAAGGGCCTTGATTGACCGGCAGGATGCGTTGATTAATATGGGTTACAGCTTGAGCGATTCTTTGAATATTCCGGCAGGAGCCTTGCAAATTGCGGATATCCGGTCGGGCTACGCCAATGCTCGGTCCGACTTGCGCATGGCGGAGATTGCGTTGGAACGCTGTTCGTTATATGCTCCCTTTGCGGGAAAAGTCGCCAATTTATCTACCCGACTGTACGAGCAGGGCGGCCCCAATTTTTGCATATTGGTTGACGACAGGGTTTTTGAGGTGGATTTTACCATGTTGGAGACAGAAATGGACTTTATAAGCAGGGATATGGGCATAGAGCTTTCTCCCCTGCACAAACCGTCTGAGCGTTATTACGGGAGGGTGACGGAAATCAATCCGATTGTAGACAACCACGGGCAAATCAGAATTACGGGAGAAATTTTGGGCCACAGGGCGTTGATGGACGGGATGAATGTAAAAATCTACTTAGAAAACAGCGTCCCCGGGCAATTGGTGGTTCCCAAAACTGCGGTAGTGATGAGAGATGGTCATTATGTGTTGTTTACCTATTCCAACGGCAAAGCCGAATGGGTATATATCGATGTTATTATGACCAGCAGGGAATATTATGCGGTTGCCGGCAACAGGGCCAAACAGGCCGAGTTAAAGGAAGGAGACTGTATCATTGTGGGCGGAACCGTCAACTTAGCCCATGGAACAGAAGTAGTCATTAACAGTAATCAATAGGACATTATGATTGTAAACATTATATTAGCCGCGCTGATTGTCCTCCTTATTCCCTTTCTGTACACCCTTGTAAAGGATATCATAGCCCATAAGAACGAACCCAAAGAAAAGCCCCATTGGTTTATGGGCTTGGTCGGATTGGTCGCCAATTTTTTAGACACGCTGGGAATCGGGTCGTTTGCCCAAATAACAGCCGTTTTTAAATTAACAAAAGCCGTTGACGATAAACTTATTCCGGGCACGCTGAATGTGGCCAACGCCATTCCCATTGCCTTGCAGGCCATCATTTTTATTACCGTTGTCAAGGTGGACATCACTACTTTGGTTTCCCTTGTGGCGGCGGCCATGGTGGGCGCGTGGTTGGGCGCCGGCATTATTGCTAAATTCGAGCGAAGGAGGATTCAACTCATCATGGGGATTGCGCTTGCCTGTACGGCTTTGCTCATGATTCTGAGTATGGCGGGTCTTATTCAAGGCCACGGCAGCGCGATTGAACTCAAAGGCGGCGTATTGGCAGCAGGCATTATCGGTAATTTTATTTTAGGCGCGCTGATGACGGCGGGCATCGGACTCTATGCGCCCTGTATGGCCATGCTCTTTTTGCTCGGAATGTCGCCGCTGGCGATTTTCCCGATTATGATGGGTTCCTGCGCATTTCTTATGCCGGTTGCCGGTTTTAAGTTTGTCAAAAAGGGAGCATACGCCAGAAAGCCGTCGGTGGCCATAGCCATTGCGGGAAGCCTTGGCGTACTCATTGCGGCTTATTTTGTTACCTCTCTCCCCCTTGATGCGTTAAAGATAGTCGTTATTATAGTCATTATGTATGCCAGTTGCGCCATGCTTTATTCGGCAAAAAAAGGGAGGTCTCATGTTTAAAGGCCTCGTCGAACGTCCCATTGCCGTTACCATGTCGCTGATTGCGGTATTGATACTGGGCTTTTTGGCGACCACGCTTATTCCGGTTTCGCTCATGCCCGATATTGATATTCCGCAGATTACCGTGCAGGTATCTTCTACGCTGTCTGCCAGAGAGCTGGAAGAATCGGTGGTAAGGTCGCTGCGCAATCAGTTGATGCAGGTTCCCAAGTTAGAGGAAATTATATCCGAAACGCGGGACGGGGTGGGCATCATCAAGATGCAGTTTTCGCACGGAGCAAATATAGATTATCTGTTTATTGAAGTCAATGAGCAGATAGACCGCTCCATGGGAACCCTCCCGCGCGCGATGGAACGCCCCAAGGTGATTAAGGCCAGCGCCACCGATATACCGGCATTTTACATCAATGTCTCGCTCAAAGATGAACCCACAGTACCGGAGCAGCATGACCCGCTTTTTCCCGTCCCCATGCGCTTTGTGGAGTTGAGCGATTTTGTGCGGAGCGTGGTATCCAAGCGGATTGAACAATTGACAGAGGTGGCTATGGTGGATTTGAGCGGATTGGTTTATCCCGAAGTTTTAATATTGCCGGATTATCAAAAGTTAGAAGCCATGGGCGTTACCGAGGGCGTCTTGACCAGAGCCTTGTCCGAAAACAATATAGAGTTGAGCAACCTCACCATAAGGGACGGCGAATATTACTACAACGTGCGGTTTAGGTCTAATTTGGAAAGCAAGGAAGAAATTGAACAAATTTATCTGAATATCAACAATAAGGTCTATCAATTTAGAGACCTTGCACGGGTGGTGGAGCATCCAAAGCCACGGGAAGGCATGGTGCTTTCGGATGGAAAAAATGCCTTGACGATGGCCGTGATTAAACAATCCGAGGCTAAGATGGCCGATATGCGCAAGTCCATATCCGGATTGATGGAATTATTCGACAAGGATTATCCCGACCTGCGTTTCACCATGACCCGCGACCAAACGGCCCTGCTGGATTATTCCATAAACAACCTGCGCAACAATCTATGGATAGGGGCGGTGTTGGCCTGTTTGGTAATCTTTTTATTTATGAGGGATTTGCGTACTCCTTTTCTGATTACCATTACCATTCCTCTTTCCTTGGTAGTTTCCCTGCTTTTCTTTTACCTTTTGGGCATATCTATCAATATTGTATCGTTGTCGGGATTAATCATAGGCATGGGGATGATGGTTGATAATTCGATTATTGTACTCGATAATATATCGCAATGGTGGGCGCGGGGGCACAGTCTTAAAGAGTCTACGGTAAAGGCAACCCAAGAGGTGTTTGCCCCTTTACTCAGTTCTGTGCTCACCACCTGTGCCGTCTTTGTGCCTATGATTTTTTTGAGCGGCATAACCGGAGCGCTGTTTTACGACCAAGCCATGGCCGTATCCATTGGCCTGTTTGCCTCTTTGGCCGTGTCGGCGCTGGTCATACCGGTGTATTACTACTTGATGTTCAAAAACAAGCAAAGCAGGGAGACTCCTTCTGTGATGCGCTATGTGCCCCGTATTGACCTTATCCGCCATTACGAACGAGGCCTTAAATGGGTATTTAGGCATCAAAAAATCATATATGCCCTGTTTATAGGCTCGGTTTTGTTGGCGGTGGCCTTGTTTGAACTGATGGAAAAAGAAAAGTTGCCCCCACTGACCCAGACAGACGCCTTGCTGACCATAGAGTGGAATCAGCGTTACCTTTTGAGTGAGAGCGAAAAACATATTCGCGCTATGATGTCGCAGGTTGAATCGGAGCTTGCGCAATATACGGCCATGATAGGGGTACAGCAATATTTACTATCCCACACTCCTTCATTGAGTACATCGGAATCCTTGATTTATATTCAAACCAATACCTCTCAAGAATTGGCGCGGGTAGAGGAGCGGATTTTGGATTACCTTAGGAGAGAATATCCCCAAAGCGTGGCGCACTTTAGTCCATCGGGAAACATTTTTGATATGATTTTTTCCGAAACCCAGCCGCCTTTGGTTGCGCGTATCTATACGACTACCGGAGAAGCCCCCAAGCCGGACAGGTTGAATCGGTTATTGGACTCATTTAGAGATAATTTCCCGCACATTTATATTGAACCGGTAGCTTGGCAGGAGTATGTGTTGCTGACCACCAATCCCTTGTTGACGACTGCCTACGGGGTGAGCTATCATTCGATATACGAAAGATTAAGAAGCGCCCTAAGTCAAAATCAGTTGTTTACCCTTACCTCCGGAGGATTTTCGGTGCCTATTGTATTGGGCGGGGAGCCTGTTTCCTTGTCGTCTATCTTGAGCCAGACGCAAATACGGGCAGACAGCAGCTACCTCCCCTTATCCCGATTTGTCATAGAGACCCGCGGACGGGATTTTAAAAATATTACGGCGGGCATAGAAGGCACTTTCTACCCCTTGCCCATGCAACTGGACAACAGGGATATTAAAAAGACGATGACGGCGGTGGAGGAAATCGTAAAAACCTATCCCGAATTTGAGGTAAACTTCAGCGGTTCATGGTTCTCCAACCAAAAAATGATGTTTGAACTGTTCGCCATCCTTGCCGTTGCCTTTCTGCTCCTCTATTTTATTTTGGCCGCCCAGTTTGAATCCATGATACAACCGCTCATCATCCTCTCCGAGTTGATATTCGATATCAGCGCGGCTTTTTTGGTGCTTTTAGCCTGCGGAGTATCTATCAACTTGATGTCGATGATTGGAATTTTGGTGATGTGCGCCATTGTAATCAATGACTCCATTTTAAAAGTGGATACGATTAACCGCTTACGCAAAGAAGGATACGGACTGTTGAGGGCCATTATGACAGGCGGGGTAAGGCGATTCAAACCCATTGTAATGACCAGCATCACCACCATTTTGGCTATTAGTCCCTTTTTGTTCACAAGCGACATGGGCTCTGAGTTGCAATATCCTCTTTCGTTGGCTATTATCGGTGGGATGACCATAGGAACCCTCGTAAGCGTATTCTTTGTGCCTTTGCTCTATTACACCATCTATGCCAAACGCTAAACTTAGGATATCGCCCTTTTCCACCATTTTGGTCATGCTGGTGCTGATGACGATTGGGGCGGGCGTAGTCCCCCTGTTGAGCTTGCAGCACACGCCGATAGAAAGGTCGCAAAACGTCTCGGTCTCCTTTACTTGGCCCAATGCTTCCGCAAAAGTGATAGAGCAGGAAGTAACCTCCAAAATAGAAGGCCTGTTGGCCGGCATCCGCGGCGTGCAAAGAATCACTTCAAGTTCGTCTAAAGGCAGGGGAGTGGTTTCGTTGGCGTTCAAGAAAGGGGTCGATATGGGGGCGGTGCGTTTTGAAATCTCCTCATTAATCCGTCAGGTCTATCCCAAATTACCCGATGGCGTGAGTTATCCGCTTATCTCCTTGTCCACAATGGGCGACAGGCCCCAAGCCATATTGGTCTATACTTTTAATGCGGACCTTTCTCCCATGGAAATCCAGCGTTATGTAGAGCGGCATATAATCAGCAAGTTGTCGAGGATAGAGGGCGTAAACAGCGCCAACCTCACCGGAGCCAATTCGTTTTACTACGAGGTTGCCTATAATCCGGACAAAATGCGCGCGTATGGCATTATGGCTGCCGATATACAGTCGGCGCTGCAACAGCGCTACGGAGCAGAAAGGGTACTCGGTTCGGTGGTTGTGGAGGCGGCAGAAAATGCGGAAGCGAGCGGGCAACAGGTGTTGGTGAAGTTGGAAAGCGGAGGTCAATTGACCGATTTTGAGCAGATATTGATTAAGACGGTAGCAGGTAGGCATATTTACCTGCGGGAAATTGCGCAGGTATCGTATAAAGAAGAAAAACCATCATTTTACTTTAGGGTCAATGGTCTAAATACCATTAACATGACCGTGTATCCGGAGCGCGGCGTCAATACCCTAACCTTAGTCCGGCAGATAAAGGAAGTGATGCGGCAAATAGAGCGCGAATATCCTCCCAACTTCACCTCCTTGCTCCGGTCGGACAGCTCTAAAAACATAGTAAAAGAATTAAATAAGATATTCTACCGGACGGCCTTGTCGGTATTGATTTTACTGACTTTTGTGTTTGTCATGACCCGAAGCCTGCGGTATTTGGGAATCACAGCCTTGACGCTTTTGGCCAATGTGCTGATATCGTTCATATTTTTTTACCTGTTCAAAGTAGATATCCATATTTATTCCATGGCCGGAGTAACCGTGTCCTTGGGCATGGTGATTGATGCTTCTATCATCATGATAGACCATTACGGGTATCATCGAAACAAAAAGGCGTTTTATTCTGTGATGACGGCCATGCTCACTACCGTGGGCGCCTTGATTATAGTATTCTTTTTGCCGGAGAGGACTAAGTTGATGCTGTTGGATTTTTCCAAGGTGATTATTATTAACCTGTTGGTCTCTTTGGTTATTGCATGGTTTTTTGTTCCGGTGCTGGTAGACCGTTTTCCCATTAGGGGGGTATCTCGGCAAACTTCACCACGGTCTCTTGCAAGACGCTTCCGCTGGAAGAAACGGCAAGTTGCATTTTCGAGACGGTACGAGGGCTTTATCCTGTTTTCGAGGCGTTGGCGCTGGGCATTACTGCTGGCGGGCATACTGGGTTTTGGACTTCCGATTCAATTTTTGCCCACATCGCTGAAAGACGAAAAAGGAAAAGCCAAGGAACAGGGTTTGGCCGGCACGTATAATAAAACCATTGGAGGGGAATGGTATCAATCAAAGGGTAAGGCGGTTTTAGAGCCTGCTTTGGGCGGCACCCTAAGGCTTTTTACCAAGAACAAGAGCAGTTTTGGCTATCGCGACCCCAGTCGCCTGTCTATATTCATCCGCGCCCATATGCCCGAGGGTTCCACCGTGGAGCAGATGAACGCCGTGATGCGGAGTATGGAAAATTATATCAGCCAGTATGATGAGGTTGATATGTTTGAAACCTCGGTACAGGCCCGCAGCGCGACCATGACCGTTACCTTCAAAAAGCAATATGAACACAGCTCTTTTCCCTTGCAGCTTAGAGAAGAAATTATTTATCAAGCCATCAGATTTGGCGCCGCCACTTGGACAATAACCGGTATTGTAGAACAGTCTTTTAACAATAACTTATTTGCGGGAGAATTTTATGGTCATCAGATTTTGTTTACGGGTTATAACTACGATAAACTGTTTGAATTAGCATCGGCCACAGCTGACCGCCTCCGCCAAAACAGAAGGGTGTCGAGGGCGCTTGTATACAGCACCGACGCATTTAGCAGGGCCGAATCCGGCCATGAATATTATATCCATTACAATCAAGAGCGGATTGCCTATAATCAGTGGTCGTTGAGAAATTATTACAACTATCTGAGGCAACAATTGCTCGATATTCCGGCGGCAGTTGTATATGAGGAGGGAAACAGGGTGGAGATTAAATTGGTATCGGACCAAAAAGACGCCTTTGACGTATGGCATGTGGAACACGACCTCTTGGATATCCACGGCCGGCAAATGAAATTATCCGAACTGGGAACCATAGACAGGCGGCGCACGGGCAATAATATTTACAAAGAGAACCAGCAGTATCACCTAAGGCTCGGCTTTGACTTTGTGGGCACCCATACCTTGGCCACGAGGTTGTTGAACGATGAATTGGATGCTTTGAAAGCTTCGCTTCCGGTGGGGTATAAAGCCCAAAGACCGGACTTTGGCGGCTGGTGGAATGCGTCCGACAGCAAACAATACTGGCTGCTGTTTTTGATTATTGTTGTAATCTACTTCATGTGTTCTATTCTGTTTGAATCGCTTAGGCAACCCTTTGTGATTATATCCTTGATTCCGCTCTCGTTCATAGGTGTCTTTCTTGTTTTCTATCTCTTTGGCTTTTATTTTGACCAAGGAGGATTTGCCTCCATGATTTTGCTTTGCGGGATTGTGGTTAATTCCGGTATTTACTTCATTAACGAATACAACCTAACGGTAAGGGGACGTCCCGATGCTTCCGGAGACTTGTTTCCTATGGCCGGTTTTAACCGGAAAAAGGCTGTGCGGATGTATGTAAAAGCATTTAATCATAAGATTATGCCGGTCTCTCTGACCATTCTTTCCACGATTTTGGGATTAATCCCCTTTTTGTTAGAAGGGCCCAAAGAAGTCTTTTGGTTTCCCTTTGCCGTAGGGGCAATGGGGGGGATGTTGTTTTCGTTTGTGGTTTTATTTGTATATTTACCGGCTTTTTTGCCCATAGATAAACATATAATAAAATCATAAAACCTAAGCAAATGAGAAAATTACATTATTGTTTGTTGGTAACTGCGGGACTGTTGTTCATTGGTTTGCCAACATATGCACAAAGCGCCGGCGATGCCCCCCAATGGGCGATAGCCCTCCATGGGGGAGCCGGAGGAGCATCCGGTTCTCAAACTCCCGAACGCAGAGCTATTTACGAAGCCCATTTGGCCGAGGCGCTCAATATTGGAAAAGA
>WRBG01000052.1 GCA_009784635.1 Bacteroidales bacterium
AGTCTTTTTGGAGGGTCTCATGGTGGTTAATCGGGCTTTAAAGTTAAACATTTTTGGACTCCAAAAAACTACACACCTAATCTATACTTTTAGTGCACTTTTTGCTGACGATTTACAGTACAGGGATAAGGTTGTGCGGGATAGTATTCTCAAAACAGACACAATCCGCGTACCCTACCTGGTGGAAGTGGTTAAAGAGGTCAAAAAGCCGTTGTCGGGATGGCAAAATTTTCAACTGTGGTGGGGACGGTTGGCCTTGGCACTCTGTTTACTTACAACCATCTTTTTTGTCCGTAAATGTAAATCAGCCTAATACCGAAAAAGCCACTTGTAGTGGCTTTTGGTGTCTTGAATCATTCAAAATAAATGTAAAATATTGATAACCAAACATCGAAAAATTATTTACTTAAATAATTTGGAAAATGCCTCATCAAATTTTTCATCAAATTGATTATAAAACTCATCAATCTTAGATTTTATCATATTGAGATGTTCTTCTGTCATTAATCCTCTCAATAGTTCCATTTTTTCGTATATTCGTTTTTTTGAATCGTTAGTAGATGTATCAACCTCAGTATTTATTTTCTCCATCACTTTTTGCTGATATGAAAATATTTTTCCATAAATTTCATCATTAAGATATTGTTGGGTTGTCAGAAATTCAATACACATTTTGCTACATTCGTCAATATCTAAAGCCAGTACTTGAACATAGTATCCACAATAATCCTGATGATTATCAAAATGAGCAAAAATCGTATTCCTATTTCTCTTTATTTGTTCATAGTGCTTGTTATTAAATTCATTAAATAATTGCGCATATTTTTTAAAGTTCAATTCAACCCCAGCAGAACATGCTAATCCTTTTATTTTGGAAAAATCCTTATGATGACACTCTAAATATCTATATAGCTCTATATAAATGTATTTAATGTAAGCAATCTGCTCAGGTCGGCTTTTTGATAAAAAAAGATCTCTAATTAATATACTGATATTCACGTTAAAATCAATGAAAATACATGATAGATTTAACCCACAAATGAGGCTCGATATTACTGCATTTGCATCTTTGCGAACAACACCTTGCTTTTCTATAAAGAGCATAATTTTATCCATAAGTTTGATATGTTTTACAGTTTGGTCTAATAAAACTGCATATCCGGAGATATTATCTTTAACTTTTTGATAAACTGTAAAGCCCGTTTCGTTTGTAGAAATTTTAATTTCAAAGTAATCTCCGCTTTTTTCGATATTTGTCTGATTATCCATATATTGAATATTATTGATAGGTTAAGGAGCACGAATTATTTTTGCAAATATAGCTCAACTATTGAAAACCCGTCCATACAAGCAGGTTTCTATGCGCACAACAGTTACGTTAAACCACAAATATTTTTACCTTTGTACTGGCAATAAAGCATATCAGGGAAAAGAGATGAACAAAGGCAACACTTTATCAGAAAAAATTGAAAATCAAATCTATGGTCAGATAAAAGATATTCTGACCGCAGCAAGAGTAAAGGCATATTCGGCTGTTAACTTTGCTATGGTTGAGGCATATTGGCTGATTGGAAAACAGATTGTTGAGGCACAAGCAGGCAATGAACGGGCCGAGTATGGCGAACAACTATTGCAGTTCCTTTCCAAAAAGCTTATACAAGATTTTGGAAGAGGTTTTGATACCTCTACTTTACGTAGAATACGTCAATTTTACCTCACATTTCCAATTCGTGCCACGCTGCGGCACGAATTGGGTTGGTCACATTACCGATTGATAATGAAAGTGTCCAATGGCAATGCTCGCAGATTTTACATAGACGAGTGCGTAAACTCGAACTGGAGTACCCGCCAACTCGAAAGGCAAATCAACACGCATTTCTACGAAAGAATGTTGTCGAGCCAGGATAAAGAAGCGGTTTCTGCTGAAATTCAAAAAACAGCACCGGTGCTTGACCCAAAAGATTTTATCCGCAACCCTGCTGTTTTAGAATTTTTAGGTATAAAACCCTCATCCCATTTGTACGAAAAAGATTTGGAAATGGCTATTATCAATCATTTGCAGGAGTTTCTTTTGGAAATGGGCAGAGGTTTTTCCTTTATTGCACGCCAAAAACGCTTTTCTCTTGACGGCAGAGATTTCTATATTGATTTGGTTTTCTATCACTATATTTTAAAATGCTTTGTGCTTATCGATTTAAAAATAGGAGATTTAACACACCAAGATTTAGGGCAAATGCAGATGTATGTAAATTACTACACCCGCGAATTGATGAATGACGGCGACAATCCACCCATCGGTATCATCCTTTGTGCCGATAAAAGCGACGCGATTGTTCGTTACACCCTTGCCGAAGACAATAAACAGATTTTTGCTTCAAAGTATATGCTTTACCTCCCTACCGAACAAGAATTACAAGACGAGGTTTCTTCTGTTGTACGTCAAAAGCAATACTGATACCAATGCATATTTATTTTTGTTTCTATCTTTTTTATACCACATTTGTACCACGAATAAACTATTTAATTTATTATCAATTAAATATATTTTTTGTATAGGAAAGTAATTGTCTGATTATTAGCAATTAATAAATATCACGATTGACCACTAAATCATGGATA
The DNA here is from genome assembly GCA_009784635.1 of Bacteroidales bacterium. Lineage (GTDB taxonomy): Bacteria > Bacteroidota > Bacteroidia > Bacteroidales > UBA932 > WRBG01. Next base: position 2,620 of record WRBG01000052.1, read on the forward strand.
TTATGATGATTAAAAACAACATTTGTCTGAAGTATTTTAAATGAGCTTACTTGAAATTATTATCATCGCTATCGGTTTATCCATGGACGCCTTTGCCGTCTCCATCACACTTGGTTTATCGGCGGCAAAACCCAAAATGAGAGAATTTTTAATTGCCGGAATTTATTTTGGTTTATTTCAAGCGATTATGCCGTTAATTGGCTATTTTGCAGGAATAAACTTTGCAAACAAAATTCAACACTCAGACCATTGGATTGCATTTGCGCTTCTCGGATTTATTGGCGGAAAAATGATAAAAGAGAGCTTCTCGAAAGATGAGAAAAAAGTGAGTACAAATCCATTTCTGTTTAAATCCATGATTTTATTAGCAATAGCGACAAGCATAGACGCACTTGCGGTGGGCATAACATTTGCTTTTTTAAAGATAAATATTTTCATGGCCATAGTCATCATTGGATGCACAACATTTTGTATTTCGATGGGCGGAGTCAAAATCGGGAACATTTTTGGGGTAAAATTCAAGTCAAAAGCAGAATTTGTTGGTGGGATAATATTGATAGCCTTAGGATTTAAGATATTGATTGAACATTTGCTATCCCATTAACCATTAGAATCAAAAGCGAAAATTTATTTTTTAGTCTCAAATCTTTTGCATATCTTTGTAACGTAAATAATTATAAAATGTTAAAGAAAATACGAATTTCACTCGCCGTAATCTTTTATGTCCTTATTACCTTGCTGTTTCTCGACTTTACGGGAACATTGCACGGGTGGTTGGGATGGATGGCAAAAATTCAACTCCTGCCTGCCGTTTTGGCCCATAGTATAGGAATCTTGTTATTCCTATTTTTGTTGACCCTGCTTTTTGGACGAATCTATTGTTCCGTCATCTGCCCCTTGGGGGTATTTCAAGACATGATGGCGTGGATGGGTAGACGGGGTAAAAAATTGCCTTACTCTTTTTCTCCCGCAAAATCGTGGCTAAGGTATGGTATTCTTGGCCTGTGTGTGGCGGCAATGATTTTTGGCGTAAGCGCGGTCGTTTCCCTGCTCGACCCTTATGCAGCCTACGGGCGCATAGCCGGTAGTTTCTTTTTGCCGGTGTGGCAATGGGGAAACAACCTCTTGGCTGTTATTGCCGAACGTGTAGACAGCTATGCTTTTTATACCACGGAAATATGGATAAAAAGCGTAACGACCCTTATTGTTGCGGCAGCAACATGGGTGGTTGTGGCTGTTTTGGCGTGGCGGAACGGACGTACTTATTGCAACACGATTTGTCCTGTGGGTACTCTGCTGGGATTGTTGTCGCGAAACTCTTTATTCCAAATCAAGATTGACGAGCAAAAATGTAAAAACTGCAACATCTGCGCCCGATACTGCAAGGCAGCCTGCATTGACTACAAAGAATTGAAGGTTGACCACAGTCGTTGTGTATTGTGTATGAACTGCATAGGAAAATGCACCAACAACGCCATCGTTTATACAAGGGGTGTCTCCCCAAAAACCAATGAAGGCCGTAAAAGATTTTTGGCCACTTCCATGGTAATGGCCACTTCTGCGCTACAAGCCCAAATCATTCCCAAAGCGACCGATATTAAAGTAGACGGGGGATTGGCCGATATACTTGACAAGAAAAGTCCCCGCCGTCTGACTCCACTCACGCCTGCCGGCTCAAAAAGCGCCCGCCATATGAAGCGGCATTGCACCGCCTGTCAACTTTGCGTAACCGTTTGTTCTAATGGAGTTTTACGTCCATCGACCTCCTTGGAAACCTTTATGCAGCCGCAGATGTCCTATGAACGGGGCTATTGCCGTCCCGAATGTGTAAAATGTTCGGAAATTTGCCCCTCCGGCGCCATCAAAAGGACGAGCAAAGAGGAAAAATCGTCCACCCAAATCGGCCATGCCGTATGGGTGCGCGAACGCTGCATTCCCCTCACGGACGCACAGCCTTGCAGCAACTGCGAACGTCATTGTCCCACAAAGGCCATCACCATGGTTCCCTCTGTGGCGGGAAATGAAGAATCACTAAAAATACCCACAGTCAACGAGGAGCTTTGCATCGGTTGCGGAGCATGCGAATATCTTTGTCCGTCTCGCCCTCTGAGCGCCATTTATGTAGAAGGACATCAAATGCACAGAATCATATAAATCTTATCCGACCATCCAATGAAAAAAAATAAAAACATTAACCGCAGGGAATTTCTTAAAGTTACAGGCGTTGCGGCGGCAGCTACAACGGCAACCATATACGGTTGCTCCCCGCGCAAGAAAGGTTCGGGGGCTTTAGGCCCTGTGCCGACCGATAAAATGACCTACAAGTATGTTCCGTCGCTTGGAGATAATGTGTCCTTATTAGGTTACGGCTGTATGCGTTGGCCTACCATGCCCAATCCGGACGGACCGGGCGAAATAGTCAATCAAGAAGCAGTAAATGAGTTGGTAGATTATGCCATTGCACACGGAGTCAACTTTTTTGACACGGCGCCGGGTTATGTGAGGGGATTATCGGAGCAGGCAACGGGCATTGCGCTTAAACGACACCCGCGTGAGAAGTTTTTTATTGCCACCAAGATGTCGAACCCTACAACTCCCGATTTCGACGCTTCGGTGGCCATATATAGAAACTCCTTTGAACGGCTTCAAGTAGATTATATTGATTATTATTTTTTGCACAACATAGGTACTTTGGGGCCACGCGGACTTGAGACTCGCTTTCTCAACAACGGATTGCTCGACTTTCTGCTCAAGGAGCGCGAATCCGGACGCATCCGCCACCTTGGTTGGTCATTCCACGGAGTTGCCGAGGGATTTGACCAAGCGCTTGCCATGCACGAGAAAGTACACTGGGACTTTGTGATGATACAAATGAACTATTCCGATTGGAAATACGCCAGAGGAATGAATGTGAATGCGGATTATTTATACGCCGAGCTGGCAAAACGCAATATCCCCATATTGATTATGGAGCCGCTCTTAGGCGGTCGTCTTTCAAACCTGCCGGTTCATATTGTATCGCGCCTCAAGGAAAAGAATCCCGAAGGCAGCGCCGCGTCTTGGGCCTTTCGTTTTGCAGGCTCTTTTGACGGAGTGTTTACCGTCTTGAGCGGAATGACCTATATGGAACATCTTCAAGATAATATCCGTACCTATTCCCCCTTGGTGCCGCTGACCGAAGAACAGAAAGAGTTCCTCTACGAGACGGCAGAACTCATGCTTCAGTACCCCATCATACCCTGCACCGATTGCCGGTATTGTATGCCTTGTCCTTACGGCATTGACATTCCGGGTATTCTGCTACACTACAATAAATGTGTCAACGATGGAAACATACCAAGGAGCAGCGCCGATGAAAATTATCGAAAAGCCCGCCGTGCATTCTTAGTCAGTTATAGCCGCAGCGTAGAGAAAATCAGACAGGCCGACCATTGCATTGCTTGCAGGCAGTGCATAGAGGACTGTCCCCAAAGAATCAATATCCCTGCCGAATTGCAAAAAATAGATAAATTTATTGAGCAACTCAAGCAAGAAACACTCTGATGAACTAATGGGTTACTATGTCCTACCCTATTGACCAAAAACTTGTTGTAGCCGTAGCTTCCAGCGCCCTCTTTGACCTCTCCGAATCCCATAAGGTCTTTTTGGAGCAGGGCGTAGAGGAGTACCGCAGGTATCAAGAAGCCAATCTTGGCCAAACTTTGGATAAGGGGGTTGCTTTCCCTTTTATAAGACGGCTGCTCCGCTTGAATCATGTTTTTGCAGAAGAACAACCTGTGGAAGTGGTGCTGCTTTCCCGCAACAGTCCCGAAACCGGTTTGAGGGTCTTTCGCTCCATACAGCGTTACGGATTGGGGATTACCCGTGCGGGATTTTTTTCCGGTGGTTCGCCCTATCCCTATTTACCCGCTTTTAACGCCTCGCTGTTCTTATCGGCCAATGCAGAAGACGTACAGGCCGCTTGCGATGAAGGCCATGCAGCGGGCAGGGTACTTGATGCCAAAATGGAAGACGACGATGACGAGGAACTTAGGATAGCTTTTGACTTTGACGGGGTGATTGCCAATGACGCTGCCGAGAAAGTATTTCAAGAAGAAGGAATGGAAGCCTTTCACTCTGCCGAGAGCGATAAGGCCCAAACGCCCCTGCAGCCCGGTCTGCTGGCCGACCTCATTGCCAAGATTGCGGTGTTGCAACAATTGGAACTCCAAAAAAGGCAAACCGACCCCCATTACAAACAAATCATCAAAACTGCCATTGTTACGGCCAGAAACGCTCCTGCCCACGAGCGTTTGATTAACACGCTAAAAAGCTGGGGTGTAGACGTAAACAAAGCCTTCTTTTTGGGCGGCATCGACAAAGGGCGGATATTAGATATTATGCACCCCCATATTTTCTTTGACGACCAATTGAGGCATTTGACTCATTTAAAAAGCATTCCGGCTGTCCACATCCCCTTTGGCATCATCAACGGCCCTCCTCCCGCGCCATAGACCTCGCTATGCCTTTTCTAAGCAATTCCCCTCATCGGCTGCACATCGGGGGCAATAATCAGTTGGGCTTCTGTGGCCGCTTGAACCTGCTCTATACTAAATTCGGGATGAATCTCCTTTAAAACAATACCTTGGGGGGTAATTTCCATAACGCCCATCTCGGTGATAATCATGTTTACCTGTCCGGCGGCAGTCAAAGGCAGGTTGCACTTTTTTAGTATTTTGTGCATACCCTTGGCCGTATGCTCCATAGTGAGCACTACTTTTTTGGCCCCTATCAGCAAATCCATGGCTCCGCCCATGCCGGGGGTCAGCTTTCCGGGAATCATCCAATTGGCCAAGTCGCCTTTTTCATCTACCTGCAAAGCGCCTAAAATGGTAAGGTCCACATGCCCGCCGCGGATGATGACAAAAGAGGTGGCGCTGTCAAAGGATACCGCTCCCGGAAGGGCCGTAATATATCCTCCGCCGGCGTTTACCAAATTAAGGTCTTCCGCTCCCGGAGCCGGAGCCGGCCCCATGCCCAAAAGGCCGTTTTCGGATTGCAGGGTTACATGCACGTCCGGAGGAAGATAATTGGGAATAAGGGTAGGCAGTCCAATCCCAAGATTTACCACATCGCCGTCCTTTAGCTCCAGTGCTGCGCGTTTGGCGATTACTTCTCTGATTTGATTTTTATCCATAGTTACAAATATTTGTTATTTATTTTTCATTCTTCGAGCCACTTCCTGCGCAATAAACGACGCCACGTCGTCGGCGTAGGTATTCATTCCAAAACCTGCGTCAAAGCCTAACTCCTTGGCCAATTCGTGGGAAATACGGGGGCCTCCGCAGGCTACAATAAGTTTGCTGCGCAAACCCTCTGCATCTAACATTTCTATCAACTCCGTCATATTCTTCACGTGTACATCCTTTTGGGTAACAGTTTGAGACACCAGTAAAGCGTCGGCCTCTACTTCTATGGCTTTTCTAATAAAATCTTCATTGGGTACTTGACTGCCCATATTAAAGGCTGTAATCATCTCATACCGTTCCAAACCATAATGCCCCGCATAGCCCTTCATGTTCATAATCGCGTCAATGCCCACCGTGTGCGCATCGGAACCGGTGCTGGCCCCCACCACTACAACCTTACGGCCTATATGTTTTTTTATAAACTCGTCCGTTTCGGCCATAGACCAAGTAGTGCTTTCTACTTTCTGCACCTTAATTTGGGTAAAATCAACGGAATGGGAAGTGTTCCCGTAACAGTTAAAGAAAGTAAAGCCCGAAGTCAGTTCTTTATAAAATACCACTTGAGGCTGGTCGAATCCCATCTTATATAATAGTTGTTTGGCAGCTTCAATGGCCTCGTCGTTGCAAGGCACGGGCAGGGTAAAACTGACTTGGGTCTTGCCGTCGTTCATGGTATCGCCGTAAGGCTTTACTTTGGTCAAATCCCTCGTTTTATCAAAATCCTTACTTGAAGTTGAATATAGTCCTGTACTCATTTTTTAATAATTTTTCATGATTGATATAAATGGATTCACATAGTTGACGCCTTTTTTACGAACGCCATCAAGGCCTTTACCACCTGTCATAGTACGTTTTACATTACCAAATATCCCCTTTTCGAGGGCAGAAAACAATCCCTCTTTGCCGACCTTGTCCAACAGCGCACAGGCCTTATCCAAGACTTCGGCGGCACGCCTGCAAACGATTCCATCGTCCTTAAATGCGACCTCGTCGCCTATTGATTTTAGGTTATCGAAAATGTATTTGGCGTTTTCGATGGCCAAAAACCTGTCGCTCATAAAAGGGGTGTGGATGGCTTCGGTGGGCATACCGAGCAGCTGAATACCCTGCTGCGTCCAAATACCGATAATGTTAAACAAAGCGTCTTGAAGATGGCCTTTGAAAATGTTTCCGGTCATGAATTTGGTGGGCGGCATATATTTGAGCGGAGCTTGGGGAAAAATTTCCCTCGTCATTTGAGCTTGAGCCAATTCATACAAAAATCCGTTCTCTAATTCGGGGTCCATTTCAAAGGCATGTCCCAAGCCCATTTGCTCTTGAGGCAGTCCGGCTAAAAGGGCCAATTGTTCATTAATCAAGTCGGAGGCCAAAACAGTATGGGCCTCTTCATAAGCGTCGGCGGTGGTTAGGTAATTGTCCTCTCCGGTATTGATGATTACGCCGGCAAATCCATTGATTACCCGCGAAAAATATTGGTCAATCAAGGTGCGCTGCGGATTAATGTCGCGGAACAAAATACCGTAAAGCGCATCGTTCAGCATCACATCCAAGCCTTCGAGTGCGCCCATAGCCGCAATTTCGGGCATACAGAGGCCCGAACAATAGTTACACAGACGGATATAGCGTCCGACTTCAAATCCGACTTCGTCTAAGGCTTTGCGCATAATCCGGAAATTCTCTTGGGTGGCATAAGTGCCGCCAAATCCCTCTGTAGTAGCTCCGTAAGGCACGTAATCCAACAAGCTCTGTCCTGTGGTGCGAATCACCGCGATAATATCGGCCCCCTGTCTGGCTGCGGCCAAAGCCTGCACCACATCTTCATAGATATTGCCGGTAGCCACAATCACATATATGTAGGGTTTGGCTCCCTCCCCTATTTGGGCAATCATATCTTCGCGGCGTTTGCGGTTGGTTTTGATACGTTCAATACCTTTATCTACAAATGGTTTTAACGCTTGATGGATTTCCGGAGCAGAACGGGGCGGAAAAGAACAAAGGTCTATGCCTCCTGCCGCTGACTGCTCTGCTATTTCCATGGGATTCAGACCTGTTGCTATTACCGCATTGCCCAATAAAAACAATACCCCGTCTTGTAGACGACCCTGCTCCTTGAGTTGCTCTACCACTATATTGGGCAAAGGCACTTGATTTTCGTCCACCCCGTCTATGCCAATCAGCCGACATAAAGTGCGCTCCACGGCAACGGTAGTATAATCATTCACAAACTGTTGCACATCAACAGCAATCTGCTGCGCCCTTTCTTTTGCTTTAGCAACTTTTTCTACATCCAGTCCTATTTTACTTTTTTGCATATTATTTTTTTTATATATCATTGTTAAGGTCTATCATCATAATGTCATATACCGGTAATTGCAGGGCTTCCTGCATCTGCTCTTTCAACACAAGAGGGTCTAAACGAATCCCTTCCGGAGACACAGGATTGGTGCAAACGGCCAGCAATTTTGGCTTTTGCAGCACTTCTATGCTCCCTCCCCTGCGGACAAATCGCTCGTACGTCAAGATAGAAAAAAAGAGTTTGGAAAAATCACGCACGATTAGCCTTATCCCGTTTTGAGGAAGTGTCGCCAACATGCGCAAAAAATCATCGGTCAAGGCGCCGGTTACATACACGGAATGGCACTCCGGCAATAATTTCCTTATGCCGTCTTGAGGCGTAAATACCGTGTCGGCTATTTTTATGACTTCCTGCTGCTCTGTTAACAACCATACTCCTCTATCTAAAGGAAATAACAAATCGTATAAAGAAGAAGATACGCGGGGCAAGTCAATCAAGCTACAGCGAAATTTTGTACGGCGAATCAACTCAGACTGTTGGGCGGAACAGGCCGCTCCGGTACACAAAATCATGGCATCGGTGACAGCAGGCGAAGCCAAACTCATGCGCGACAAGGCTCCATCCACCAAAGTAAGTGCTACCCCGTAAGCGGGCATAGTCGCTATTACCTCTTGCAGCCAAGCCGAGTCGGAAGGGCCGGAAAGCACCATTATTCCAGAGCCTTGGGCCTCTGCGGTAATCAATCGCCCCAAAGGAGTTGCCCGCTCCGAAACCGATAAGCGCCGGGCGGGAAAGCTCCGCTGTTCAAAGTCCTTTTCCGAAGTAACAAATACCATCCCTTGATGCAGCATAATCCG
>WRBG01000053.1 GCA_009784635.1 Bacteroidales bacterium
GATAGCTTCCGGACTCAACTATTGGAAACAACCGGGAGATTCAGGTAAAAATTTAAGTCCCAAGCCGGTATGGGGTAATACCTCAAACGCATGGACCTTTAACAATACCCGCTGGATGCAAAGAGGAGATTTCTTGAGGATTAAAGACATTACCCTCTCTTACCGCGTTCCCAAAAAACTCTTGGACAAAGCAAATATCTCCAACCTCAAGATATATGCAAGCGCATTAAACCTCTACACCTTCCACAATGTGGATTGGTGGGATCCCGAAAGGGGGGTTACCGGAATGGGTTCGGGTCTTCACCCCATGGCCAAGTCATTTGTAGGCGGAATCGAAATATCATTCTAAAAAATTACTGATATGAAAAAAAATATTACAATATTAACATGCGCCGTACTCCTTTGGGGATGTACAGATTTTTTGATAGAAGCTCCCAAGACTTCTCAGAGTAGCGAGCTGACCATGTCGCTATACGCCGGATTGAATCAAGCTACTGCCGGCGCCTTCAGTCGTTTGGTTTCCAGCGGCTGGTATGGACCCGGTTTTGTATTTGAATCGGAGATGCGTTCCGGCAACGGCAAAAGGCCTCTTCAGACCGACTACACTTCGGGGCGCTATATAGTATCCTACAGTTTGGATTATAACCAAACCTCCGCGCCGAGTTTATGGGAAATTGCATACTATGTGATTTCTGCCGCCAATAACGTGATAGACAATTTAACGCCCGACAAAATCAAGACGCCCATCACGCAGCAGGATTTTAATAACTTGCATGCCGAATGTCTGTTTTTAAGGGCTTTGGGTCATTTTGATCTAGTAAGACTGTACGGTCAGTCGTATAATTATCAGCCCGACAGTCCCGGAGTTCCCTATATTTTTCACGTGGATGCGCCCACCGAAGAACCTGCGAGGAATACGGTAAGGGAGGTCTTTGACTTTATTGTAGCCGATCTGAGGCAAGCCGAATCCTTGATGGCCGATAACTACCAAAGGGGGCAGGTATCTGACCCCGCAGCCACTTGTACCAAACCGGCTATTCAAGCGCTTCTAAGCAGGGTTTACCTCTATATGGGGCAATGGCAAAACGCCGCAGATTATGCCACTAAAGTGATTAATAACACAAAGTTTAGGATGTGGACTCCCGACGAATACCTTACCGTATGGGGCAGAGATATTGCCGGTCAGGGCGAAGTGATATTCCAAGTGTTTGGCAGGTCGAGCAACTCTTACGACGCCTATTGGGAAGGCCCTGCCTATATGACCAATCCGGCCGGATATGCAGACTGCGCCGCCAGCAACGACCTTGTTTTTATGTATGACGAAGACGACGTGCGCGGTAAATTGTTTAAAGGCGTAAACGATGTGGTGGACCTTTATTGGACCCTTAAATACCCGGGGAAAGGATTAGGAACTCCCGATTACAACAATACCGTTGTGTTGCGGCTCTCCGAGATGTACCTCAACCGAGCCGAGGCTATTGTAAACGGAGCCAATGTGCCTGGCGTAACCGCAGCGTCTGACTTGAATATAATCACTTCCAACAGAAATGCGCCTGCCTATACGACTGTTACCAGAGACGATGTGTTTCAAGAACGGCGTAAAGAGCTGGCATGGGAAGGCCACCTGTGGTTTGATTATTCCCGTTGCGGCAGAGGGATGGTAAGAACAGATTTTACCGGAACGGCGCTTGTCAACAAAGATGTTCCCTACCCCGATTACAGGTGGGCCATGCCTATTTCGGAAAGGGAATTAAGGGTGAATAAAAATTTAGTGCAAAATCCTGGATATTAGGGCCATAACTCATTATTTGATGATTTTAGGGAGACCGTCTAAATGTAAAACTTTAGGCGGTTTTCTTTATTTGTATAGATTTTTTTACATATATCAGAAAATTTTGTACATTTGCGTGGCAATGTATCCATAGCATATTTTCTATATAAACTACCCTATTATGAAAAAAATCTTTATTAGCTTCGTGTTTTTGTTTGCCTGTCTTTGGATGTATGCCCAGCAGTGTACCACCATGTGGCCCTATCTCTATTCCGATTTTGCAGAAGGCAAGGTCTTTTACAAATCGGGAAATACAGAATCAAGATACCTAAATATCCACGTTTTGGAAAACAGGCTCCATCTTGTTGACGGGGAGAATATCAGTGAATTGAAATCTACAAATAATATCGCAAAGGTTGAAATTGGCTGGGACACCTATCTTCCCATAGAAGGAAGGTTTTATCAACTCATCTCGGAAGGAAGCACGGGCAGTTCTCTGGTTCTAATCATTTCCGGAGACTTCCGGTCGTTACTGGAAGGATCCGGGGCTTATGGGGCCTCTTCGAATTCTCTGTCAACCACCAATCTCTCTTCTCTCGAAATAGGCGGAAACGCCGGCAGTATGAACCATATGAACCTAAAAAACAACAAAGATGCAGGGAGGGATGTGCCATTGGTTAAAAAATATTTCTTTGTTTTCGGCGGGAATTTAGTACCGACAAAATCAAAAGACGTAGAGAAGAGTTTGCTTGACTCCGGGAAGAGGAAAGAGTTAAAAGCCTTTGTTAAGGCCAATAAAATTAAGTGGAACAGGCCGGAGGATTTGGCTAAATTATTGGCAATATTATAAATCTACCGGACAACCACCGGTGGCGCCAAAGGAATAAAGGTTTTGGGGTCGAATGATTTTGTTTCCATCTCAGTTGTTGCGTCCGGCGTTTTCACATAGTCCATGTCTATGAATTTTTCCCGTGTATAGCCATCGCCCGATATGGTTAAAATCCGCTTGACAATTTGCTCCCTACTTGCTACGTTATAATATTTCATATTGTTAATCATGCAGTTAGTTTCTTCTGACCTCCATGCACCATAACGATATAAGGCTGCTCCTTCGTATACCCCCACCCTGTTATATCCGGATATGCCCAAAAAGCCGGACCAAAGAATGTTTTGAGGATCGCTGATAAAGTCCACATTTAAAAACATGCCTCTTTCTTGATTCGCCCTGTAGCGATTTACTTCCGACATGGGAATTTGCGCATTATTATTGATGTATTCATCGGCCAACCTCCCAAAACCATGCCCCCCTCCTTCGTGCAGGACGATGTTTGCATAATCGTAATTTCCTCCTCTTCGGCTTACGGGGCATATGGCGACGGATCTTCCCCCCGACCACATCCAGCAGGTGCCTGCGTACCTGTCTTGATTCACCATTACAAAGACGCAGGTATTGTCGAGTCCGTATTCTGCCATTTCCGGTACTTTACGGGCGTATTCGAAAACTTTATCAGTATTGGTAGACATGTGCGTACCTTCGTTTTCAAACCTCGAGCCAAAGGCCGTTTGCCTGTAAATACCTTTGTCTATCTGCGTCGCGCCACTTTCTAAAGAATGGGCAAAAACAACATAAACAGAGAAATAATCCCTGTATGCTTTATAGGGTTCAGTGCCGAATAGAGCCTCTATCCCTTCTGTCGCATTTTGCTCAAAGAGGCCGCCCACATTACAATCCTGCTTGATATATCCGTCTCCCGTAAACACAAGAACTACCGGTTTTGGCTTAGTGGATTGCATATATAAAATAACTTCTCCATCCGCGTACACCGTTCGGTCGCGTGTAGTGAAACTGTAGGTATCTGAATAAGTTATTCCTTGATCTCCATCATCGGCTTTTATTTTGTAGTAGTATAAACTGTAGGCATCAAGCTCGTTGTCGAGATAAACTTGGGTATTGGTGTAAGGTCCATATTCCATATAATTAATACCGTCTTGGGATATGTATATGGTATATGTGAGCGGATCATCGTCGGGATCAGAGCAGATCCATGCAAAATGAGGATATGTAGAAATATCAATGCTGTGGTCTAAAGGAAATATCAGTTCCGGTTTATCGGGAGGCTTGTTGAATAGAGCATTACCTTTTTGAATCAAGTACAGGGACAATTGGGTGTCATAATAACTAAAGGAAATGTCTCCGGATCTGTCTTTCTTATGCTCGTTAGCCGATGCAGATATTTGTATAACCGCATTTCCTTTGCCCGAATTCGGAAATATTGTAGACCAATCCGGATGGCTTGTAATGGACCATTCTGCCTCCGTATGAAGCGTTATTGAGAGTGTAGTTCCGTCATCCTCAAAAAACAGGCTTGTTTCATTTATGTTAAAACCTACAACGGGTTGGCTTACCCTTAGGATTGCACTCAAATTCGTCTGTTCCGTACAGACAATGAGTATATCCCAAGTCCGGGGATATTTTGTATTGGGAATACCGCTGATTTGAATATGGGCATCTCCTTGTCCTAATTCCGGGTGAATCACAAGCCAGTCAGGTATAGTCGCTGTCACTTTCCATGCTACATTGCTTTTGACCTCTACGGTAGAAGACGCTCCGTTGCTATCTACTGTAATACTGTTGAGCGATAATTCCAATTTGGGAGGAGGCGTTTTGGTGCAACTAACTACACATATACAAAAGCTTAGTGTGATAATAAGTATTTTAACCTGCATCATATGCTTTTCTTTTTGCAAATATAGTTATTTTTGCGACTATGATTCTCCTTTGGCTCGACATCAACTGTGCCTACGCCCACTCCTCCTTGGCCCTGCCGGCCATACATGCTCAGGTTTCCGACAAAACTTGCCGGTGGCATGTGGTGTCGGGCAACCTGCATTACCCATACGCTTCCTTTATACGGGAAGCCCTTAGGCTCCGGCCCGATGTCATTGCCGCTACGGCTTGGCTTTTTAACCATAATTACCTGTTGGAAATTATCTCCCGCATCAAGGCGCTTTTGCCCCATACCTATGTGGTGTTGGGCGGGCCGGAATTTTTGGGAGATAATGAGGCTTATTTAAAAGCACACCCTTATATAAATGCGGTATTTCGGGGAGAAGGTGAAGAAATTTTTCCTCAATGGCTCCGGTTGTGGAATAATCCGGAAGCACAAAGTCGGCTGTCCGGCGTATGTACTTTGGACAGTCAAGGGAAATATTGCGACGGTGGAAGGGCTAAAGCATCCTGTTTTGAAGCCTTGCACCCTCCGGAAAGCTCTTCTTTTTTCCCTTTTGACAAGCCTTTTGTGCAATTAGAAACCACAAGAGGTTGTTCTAACGACTGTTTTTTTTGCGTCAGCGGAGGAGATAAACCCCTGCGCAGCCTTTCCCTAACACAAATCAGAGCCAGACTGCTGCATCTAAGGGATAAGGGTGTACGGGATATCCGAATATTAGACCGAACCTTTAACGCAAGCCCCAAGCGAAGCATGGATTTGCTTGGGATTTTTGGGGAATTTGCCGGAACCTTCCGTTTTCATATAGAAATACATCCCGCCTTGCTGGGGTCTGAAGTGAGGGCCCTAATGGCTTCCCTTCCCAAGGGGCTGTTGCATATAGAAGCAGGGATACAGAGTTTGGACGACCGCGTATTGCAGGCATCGGGGCGCAGCGGGAACAGCGCCTCCGCCTTGGATGGATTGAATTTTCTTTGTTCCTGCCCGAATTTTGAGACCCATACCGACTTGATTGCCGGCCTCCCCCACTACAGCTTGGCTCAGTTGAAAGCAGATATATATACCTTAATGGAACTTTGGCCGGACGAAATCCAGCTTGAGTTGCTTAAATTATTACCCGGAAGCAGGATGAGTTTAGAAGCCGCCCGACTGGGCATAGTCTACTCCCCACGCCCGCCCTACGAAGTTTTGGCTACTCCGGACATGACTCCCGATGATTTGGAGGAAGCCCGACAACTGTCCCGATTGTTAGACGGCTGGTACAATCATTCCCACTGGAAGATTCCCTTTGCCCGACTTGTACTTCAAGAGTCCGCTTTCTTGGACGATTTTCTGCACGAACTCATGCGGCGCGAGCTTTTAGACCGGCCTTTGAGTATGGAGCGCCGGGGCCTCCTGCTCTATGAATTTTGCGACGCCTCCTATCCGAATTATCTGCCCCAAGTTTCCGAAGCATGGATAAACGCCGGTTATTCTCTCAAAAAAGCCCCCGGCATATTGTGTCAACCGTCAAAATAACCTATATGATTACCTCCTCTACCCTGCAATTCCTCAAAGAACTTGCCCAAAACAACGAGCGCGAATGGTTTCACGCCCACGCCGGTGCATACGCCGCCGCCAAGCAAAATGTATTGAATACCGCCCAAGCACTTATGACCGAAATCTGTCGTTTTGATGCTTCGCTTAACTATGCCGACCCCAAGCGCTGCCTTTTTCGCATAGCCCGCGACACCCGTTTCAGCCACGACAAGTCGCCTTACAAGCCCAATTTTGGTCTGCTCCTCCACGCGCTGGGCACCAAAGCCAAAGCCGGAATCCCCGGTTATTATCTGCACATTCAGCCGGACAATTCCTTTGTATCCTGCGGAATATATTGCCCTCCTCCCGATATTTTGCGTACCATCCGCAAAAGCATATACGACAATTGGGAGGAGTTTAACGCCATTTTACATCCCCCAACTCCTGTGGCGTGGGAAGGACTGTACCGCGATGAGGACGCCTTAAAGCGGGTGCCTAACGGATTCCCCAAAGAACACCCCTCGGCGCCCTGTTTGATGCTCAAGCATTTTTACCTGCTCGTTCCCTTGACGGATGCCGCATTGCAAAGCCCCGACTTAACCAAAAAGGCCGCAGGTCATTACCAAACCATGCAGCCTTTTAATCGATTTATGGAGGAAGCGATAGGCGGGACAGACAATTAAATCGTCATCCCTCCGTCTACGCTTAAACAGGCCCCGTTGATATAGGCAGCCTCATCCGAGGCCAAGAACAGATAGGCCGATGCAATTTCTTCGGGCAATCCCAAACGGGCGGTGGGGATTTTGGCCTTCATGGCCTCAATCACGTTTTCGGGCATAGCCGCGACCATTTCGGTTGCAATAAATCCGGGGGCTACTGCATTAACCGTAATACCTTTGCGTCCAAGTTCTCTGGCCAAAGTTTTGGTCATGCCGATTAATCCGGATTTGGTGGCTACGTAATTGGTTTGTCCAAAATTCCCGTAGAGAGCCACCACAGACGAAGTATTGATGATGCGTCCGTAGCCGTTTTGGAGCATATATTCCGACACAATCTTGGTGCAATAAAACACTCCGGTCAAATTTACGTCAATCACCTGCTGCCAAAGTTCCGGAGTCATTTTCTTTAAGGTAGAATCTCTGGTAATGCCGGCGTTGTTGACCAAAATGTCAATTTTACCGAATTTCTGAAATACGTCTGCCGTTGCTGCTTCGATTTCTGCATATTGAGAGGTGTTTACCTGTGCAAAAACCGCCTGTTGTCCCTTGGCGGTGATTTCCTTGACCAAGTTTTCTCCATGCTCTCGGTTCAAGTCCCAAATCACCACTTGGGCTCCTTCGGCGGCAAACCGGATGGAGGTAGCTTTGCCTATTCCGGCAGCTCCGCCGGTAATGATGGCCACTTTACTTTTTAGTATCATACAAATTGATTTTTATTGATTAATTTAGCTTGTCCTTCAATCACTGCATTGCCGTTACTGTCTATCAGCCGGCACTGTATAAGCCCCCGATGTTTGGCCGTATCCACCTCTAAGGCCTTAAAACAGGCCGTATATTTTTCGTTTACAAAGGCAGGAGCCAAAAACTTCATGTCTTGATACAGGTATATGGTGCCTTCTCCCGGCCACAGCGTCCCAAACACTTTGGAAAATACCGAAGCGGAGAACATGCCGTGGATAATCGGGCGGCCAAAGGGGGTTTTGGCCGCAAACTCCGGGTCTGTATGTATGGGATTGGCATCCCCGCTAATTAGGGCAAAGGCATTGACTTGGTCTTGCGTGAACGTAGTTTCGTGGGTATAAGTATCGTCCTGTTTAATCATCGCGTTGTTATTTATTGCGTTATCGTTTTAAAATAATGGCCGTTCCCATACCTCCGCCTATGCACAGCGAGGCCAAACCGTATGGCCGGTTACTGCGTATCATTTCGTGAATCAGAGTTACGATGATACGGTTGCCCGAAGCCCCGATGGGATGCCCCAGCGCAATGGCGCCTCCGTTTACATTGGTTCTTTCTGCCATCCATTCCGGGCTTACCCCATGTTCGGAGCAAAGTTCTTTAACCACGCCTAAAGACTGGGCGGCAAAGGCTTCGTTCAATTCAATCAGAGACATGTCCGATAATTTCATACCGGCCTTTTTCAAGGCTTGACGAATGGCCGGAACAGGGCCCATGCCCATAATTTGGGGGTCTACGCCTCCCTGCCCTACGGCCACAATCTCGGCCAAAGGGGTTAAGCGATACTTTTTCAAAGCCTCTTCCGACACCACCAGCAAGAAGGCAGCCCCGTCGTTAATGCCCGAAGCATTGCCTGCCGTTACCGTTCCCTCTTTACTAAAGGCAGGTTTTAAAGTCCCCAATTTTTCAAGGGTAGAAGCGCGGTTGGGGTATTCGTCCGTGTCAAAAACATAGGGATTCTTCTTGTCTGGAACTTCTACCGGCACGATTTCGTCTTTAAACTTGCCTCCCTCGATGGCTGCAATGGCCTTTTGTTGCGAGTGGTAGGCAAAAGCGTCCTGTTCTTCGCGGCCAATCTGATATTTGACGGCAATGTTCTCGGCGGTCAATCCCATGTGATTACCTTGGAAAGCATCGGTCAGACCGTCGCAAATCATTAAATCCACAGCCTTGAAATCCCCCATCTTAACTCCGTTCCTAAGGGCTCCCGACACAAAAAATCCGGTATTGCTCATAGATTCGGTACCTCCCGCCAAAATCACCTCGGCTTCTCCGCTTTTGATAATCTGACAGGCCGTCATTACGGTCTTCATACCGCTCCCGCATATCATATTCAGCCCCCATGCAGGCACTTCCTGTGGAATACCGGCTTGAATGGCCACTTGACGGGCTATCCCCTGTTTTTGTCCCGCCGATAAAATATTGCCCACAATCACTTCGTCAATGACAGCGGAATCAATGCCGGTAGACCCGATAATATCTTTAGCTACAACGGCTCCCAAAGAAGCCACGGATAGAGGGCTTAGACTGCCCATAAATTTTCCAATCGCCGTGCGCTTGGCAGCGGCTATAAATACTTTTTTCATCATTATTTGTTAGTTTAAATCAATATTTTGCCATTTTATTCTTAGTCCTCTTACAGGCAGTATCTACATAATAATCTATCCAGCCTTTTTCTATCCAAAGTTCGACGTCTGCATACAGGTAGTCGTAATGGGACATATTTCTTGAATCGGAGCCGGTTGCATCGTCCGCCCTGTTGCGCCATACGTCAAAAGGACTGATGCCGAATTTAACCCGGGGCTTAATGCCTTTTATGGTGTCGTTAAGCGCTTTAATCAATATATTGACGTTGTTGCGCCTCCAGTTGTTCTTGTCATAACGTCCAAAACCGTCTGCGGCATGGTATTTCATAAACGATTCCTCGTCGGGAAATTCTTCATACTTGATTTTGTATGGATAAAAATAGTTGTCAAAGTGAATGGCGTCCAAATCATAGCGCCTTACCACGTCTGCAACCACCTTTAAGGTATGCGCCCGCGATTCGGGATGCCCGGGGTCAAAATAAAGCCGACTGCCGTATTGGAGGAACAATTCCGGACGCTTAAAAAACAGATGTTCGGGATGCAGCTGCTCGCCGGCGTTGGAGGTAACCCGATAAGGATTGAACCAAGCATGCAATTCCATTCCGCGCTTATGGCACTCATCAATCATAAATTGCAGAGGGTCCCAAACGGGGTCGGGGGCAATTCCCTGCTCGCCGGTAATAAAGCGGGACCAAGGCTCTATACTGTTCATGTAAAAGGCATCGGCCTGTGGGCGCACCTGATAAATAACCACGTTTATTCCGGCGCGCCCAAACGAATCGAGCAAGGCTACATAATGCGTCCGCATCTGGTCGGGCGTCATGGTTTGGTATTGCCGGTTGTCTGCGGTGTGTACCCATGTGCCGCGAAATTCGCATTGGGGCGCTTGTGCCCTAAGCATCACCATGGCCACAGCCAAACACAGCAGACTGCCAAAAACTCGAAACAAGATATTTTTCATCATGGTGATGGGTTTTGCCCTACAAAGGTAACATAAATTGTATATTAAACTTACAAATGCCGACTTTTCTCCAACAATGTTGAAAATTTCATTTTATTTACCGACTTTTACTTATTGTTTAAAAGTTTTTGCATATCAATCAGTGTTTTTTTATTACATTTGCGCGTTCAAAACGAAACTTCTTGGAAATTTGACCATGATAACATCGCAACTCATCAATCCCAAAAGCATTGTAATTGTAGGAGGCTCAGAAGACATCCATAAACCCGGCGGTAAGGTGATTAAAAACCTCTTGGAGCATCGCTACGGAGGTAAACTGTATGTGGTCAATCCCAAGGCAGATACCATTCAAGGCCTCCCCTGCTACCGTCATGTGGACGATTTGCCGCCCACCGATATGGCCATTATTTCGCTCCCCGCGGCGCTCTGCCCCGCGGCGGTGGAAACCTTGTGCAGCCAAAAGGAAACCAAAGCGTTCATTATTTTTTCTGCCGGCTTTCACGAGGAAAGTCCGGAGGGCGCTCGCTTGGAGGCCCGAATCGTGGAATCGGTAAACAGGGCGGGCGCCGCGCTCATCGGCCCCAACTGTATCGGCGTTATGAACCGGCACTACGCCGGCGTCTTTACCCGGCCCATTCCCCCTTTTTCTCCCACCGGCGTTGACCTTATTTCCGGCTCCGGCGCCACGGCCCTCTTTATTGTAGACGCCGCCATGCAAAACGGAATCACCTTTGCCAATGTGTTTTCTGTGGGTAACAGCGCGCAAATGGGCGTAGAGGATGTGTTGCGGGAACTTGACCTGCAATATGTAGCAGGAGAAAGCGCGGCGGTCAAACTGTTATACATCGAGAGCATTAACAAGCCCCGGCTTTTGTTAAAACACGCAGCGTCTTTAGTCCGCAAAGGAGTGCGGATTGCTGCCATC